>JBAYIN010000001.1 GCA_041665585.1 Patescibacteria group bacterium
ATAGTTCAAATTTTACTTTGCTAAAACTGGCGAAGCCAGCCGAAGCTTGCGAACGAATTTTCAGCAGGCAATTGCGCGGGAACGAGTCCGCCTTCGCTGAAGCTACGGCGGACAGCCTTCGCAAGCGAAGGCTGGTGGAGGTGGCGAGAATTGAACTCGCGTCCAAAAAGTTGTCAGCGAAACATCTACAAACTTAGTACGCTTTAATTAAAATTTGAGAATAGAAAGCGAACGAAAAGCCCCGAAGGGGACCCATTGGGTCTCTCAAATTTTTTGCCCTAAATTTTCGCTAGTCCGACGGGCGGACGGATTCGCTATCCCGCTGAAGACGCTTGGCGAAACTCGCAGGAGAAATTTCGTAAGCGACGGCGAGCCGAAGCTCAAGCCGATTTACGCATAAGCTGGAATTCTGACCGGAGCAGCAAAAGCTGTTCGGACGGTTTTCGCGGCTGTGCGGACGCTGCGTTGAAAGCGGCGTGCAAGAAGATTATCTTTGGCAGATAAAGTTTGCGTCCCGGATATGACGGGAGAAACGCATCCCGTGATTGCAGTTTCGGCAACAAAGCCTTTTGTCGAAGCCTGGCACCCCCGATTCAGTTTTTAGTTCATAGCCCCGAAGGGGTCCCTTTGGGATTGATAGTTTTTAGACTACGAATTTAGAACTGAGCTTTCAAAGAGCAGATGCTTAGTTTAAGATATTTTTATCTAATTTTCAACCATATTTTTGGTGTCTCGGCTTGTTTGTTTTTGCTCGCGCGTTGCGGCTAAAGAATGATTGTAAAATTATTAAGAGCCGAAAGACTAATCAAGATTTAATTTTCAGCAGTTAGTCCTTATAATCCTTAAAGCTCCTTATAAACCTTATTTTCCTTCCCATGACAGAATCGGATTTCACAGCTGGCTTTTATGCCGACGACGCGCTTGCGATCATCGGCGGCGAAGGCGCGTTCGTTTTCGACACGACTGGCAAAAAATACATCGACTGCGTGGGCGGACACGGTGTCGCGAATCTCGGTCACGCGAATAAAAAAATCGCGACCGCAGTTCAGGCCGCCTGGGAAAATTTCGCCTTCACGACGGCGCGGCACCCGCACCCGCTTCGCGCCAAGTTTTTCGCAGCGCTCGCGGCCAAGATGCCTTTCAAGAAATCGAAATTTTTTCTCTGCAATTCCGGTGCGGAATCAGTCGAGGCGGCGCTCAAGATGGCGCGACTCGCGACTGGTCGTTCCAAAATTCTCGCCGCGAAACGCTCATTCCACGGGCGGACTTTCGGCGCGCTGTCCGCGACTTGGCGCCCCGAATTTCGCCAGCCTTTCGAGCCGCTCGTGCCAGACTTTGACTTCTTCGCTTTCAATAAAATCGAAACCCTGAAAGAGAAAATTGATGCCAAGACGGCGGCGGTGATTCTCGAAGTCGTGCAGGGTGAGGGTGGGATTTACCCAATCGATTCAGAATTTCTCGCGGGCGTGCGCAAGCTCTGTGATGAAAATGGCGCGCTGCTGATTCTCGACGAAGTGCAATCAGGCATTTGTCGTACGGGTAAATTTCTCGCGCTCGAAAACTTCGGCGGTCAGCCGGACATCGTTTGTATGGCGAAATCTTTGGGCGGTGGTTATCCGCTTGGTGCGACAGCTTTTCGTGCGGATCTCTTCGGCGATCAGAGCGTGCGCGGTCGTCACAATTCCACTTTCGGCGGATCGGTGCCGGCGTGTGCGGCTGGACTCGCGGCACTCGAATTTTGCGATGAGGAAAATTTGTGCGAGCAGGCGGCAGAGAAGGGCGCGTTTTTCAAAACTGAATTAGAAAAGCTTGTCCCCGCGAAGGCGGGGAACAATCCAGCAGTTAACCCCCGAGTTAACTCGGGGGTTAACGCCACCTCGAAGATCGCCGAAGTGCGGGGCATCGGTCTGATGCTCGCCGTCGAATTCAAAATTCCAGCGGGCGAAATTGTCGCGCAGATGGAGGAGGCGGGAGTTTTGGTGCTGCCGACTGGTCCGAAAGTAATTCGTTTTTTACCGCCGCTCGTTATTTCGAAAGAAGAGATTTCTGAAGTGGTCGCGGCACTGGCGAAAGTTTTGGCGTAAAAAATTTACGCAGAGGTTATTCGAGGGTGTTGCCGAATTTACCTGACAAGATTGAATGAATTTCGACTCTGCTTTCGTTAAAAATGCCCAATTTCCCAGGCTCGATTTCGAAAACCTGCCAGTCGTCAAGAGGATCATTGAGCACGGTTCCAATTTTTTCTCCGTCGAAATAAACATCAACAAGATTGAGCGTCTCGCCGCCAGTTTCTTTTTGATAGATGTAACCGAGAACTAGACTTGAGGTTTTTTTGTTCACAATTGCAGGTTAAAAATTCAACCTAAAAATTCTCAGCGATTGCCAAATAGTCTTTTAGTGCTTCTAGGCTGAGTTTTACCATGGTTGGAAATTGTTGGTTGAACTTGATGCCCATTGTTCCAAGCTGAAGATGTATTAGGGCATGATGTTCTTTTGCTGAGACAGATCCGTTGTGGTCACCATGCGAAGGAACAGCATTTGCGGTGAAGCGGCTAAGTCCTTCTATTTTTTCGTTGACCTTGACCATGTCGGGCTCGACACCTTCTTTGGGCTCAACAAGTGCGATAATCTCTTTCACAAGTGGAACAATCTGCGTGTGAACAGAGAGCGCTCTTTCGACACTCGTCTTTATTTCTCCGGCTAAAATTTCGGCATCCATGTTTTTGCAAAGGAGCGCGCTATCCAGACCCTCAACCACTTTTAGGTTTTCTTCTTTTTCTGCTAAAGCAATTGCGTCATCACAAAACTTAAGCCATTTTCCCAAAGCAGTCCTATCTCTTTGAATTATTTTTCGCTCGGGGAGTTGTTCGTCGGGGAGGTTTTTACTTGCGTCGGCGTTCATTAGTTCAGGGTTAAATTTTTTGAGTTGAGACTTTATCGTGGTAAAATTGTTTTGTCAACCCTACTGCATTCCCATGAATCCTGCCGAATTTCTCGAAAAAATCGTCTCGATTTACTCGCCCTCTGAGCGCGAGGATGAGCTCGCGAAATTTATCGCCGCGACCGCGCAAGACTTGGGTTTCGCGAAAACTTCAGTCGATCACTTCAGCAATGTCGTGCTCGAGATCGGTGCGCCGACTGCGCAGAAAACCATTCTTCTGCTCGGGCACATCGACACGGTGCGACCATTTTTGTCAGTCAAAATTAAAGACGGAAAATTATTCGGTCGTGGTGCGGTCGATGCGAAAGGTCCCTTCGCGACTTTCGTTTTCGCGGCGCTGGCGGCTGCTCCGCAACTCAAAAATACGAAAATTATCGTCGCGGGTGCGAGCCAGGAAGAGCAGCACGGCACGGGCGCGCGCGTGCTTGCCGAGAAATTTACCGCTCCTGATTTCATCGTGGTTGGCGAGCCGTCAGGCTTCACGGGCATCACGCTCGGCTACAAGGGCACTTTTTCGATGGAATTTTTCAAGCGCAAAAATTCAGCGCACTCCGCCAACGATTCCGAAAAAAACGCGATTGAGGAGGCGATTGATTTCACCCAAAAAATTAAAAAGTTTTGCGACGAATTCAATTCCGGCAAATCGATCTGGGAAGGCCTGCAACAGCGTGTCGTCAAATTCGTCTTTGACGAAGTGAATGGTGTTGAGCAGGTGAAGGTGCGTGTGAAATTTCGCACGCCAATCGGCTTCGACATCGCCGCGCTGAAAAAAGTCGTCGGCAAAAATTCGAAAGGTGGCGAGATTTCCTACCTGCAGAGCTGGGGCAGCGAGGAGGCTTGTCTCTCGCCCAAAAATTCGCCACTCGTCAAAGCTTTTCTCGCGGCGATTCGGGCGGAGGGCGGCGAGCCGGTTTTCAAAGTCAAAACCGGAACGGCGGATATGAATACACTGGTCAAAGCTTTTCCGGGCGTGCCGATTGTTTCCTATGGTCCGGGTGACAGCAATCTCGATCACACGCCGCAGGAACATATCGAGCTCGCCGAATTCGAAAAGGCGATTAAGATTTTGGAAAAAGTTTTGCTGAGGCTTGATGAGCGAGCATGAAAGGAGTTGAGTCTTAGCTAGCGAGATGAAAAAACGAACCTTTGGTTTTTTTAGACCAACTATTTTTTAGCAGCGAAAAATTTGGGGCGTAGGGAACGGACATGTCCGTTCCCTACAAACAGGATGGAGCCAAAATATATAGTTTGCCTTCAGGTTCTCGTGGGAATTTTAGTTGCGGGCTGGTAGAGATGTTGCATGCAATGTCTATACGACCACGACCTACGGTCGCGAAATTCGATTCCATATGACCAGCCCTTTTGACCTTTTACCTAAAAAATGCCAAAATTAAAGCCTCTCGCTTAGTTATATAATTAACAAGCGGGATTGCTTCTTCCGACATTTTCCGGAATCGCAATGACAAATACCATGACCACTCGTCTCAAAATCGCGCTCCAAAAAAAAGGTCGCCTCGCCGATGAGTCTTTCGCTCTGCTGCGCAAAATCGGACTCACTTTCGTCGCGAACGGACACTATTTAGTTTTGAAATGCACCGATTTTCCGGCGGATATTTTGCTTTTGCGTGATGACGACATTCCGGCTTTCGTCGCGCGCGGCTCGGCGGATCTCGGCATCGTCGGTCAAAATGTCGTGCGGGAGTCCGGCAAAAAAGTCCGCGAGATTGCGCCGCTCGGTTTCGGCGCGTGTCGGCTCGCCATCGCTGTTCCGAGAAATTCAAAATTCAAAAAAATCGCCGACCTCAAAAATTCCACGATCGCGACGGAATATCCCAACTCCACAAAAAAGTTTTTCCGCGAGCTCAAAATTCCGGTCAGTCTCGCTGAGCTTTCCGGCTCGGCTGAAATCGCGCCGGAGATGGGCGTCGCCGATGCGATTGCCGACATCGTCGATACGGGCACGACGCTCGAAGCGCACAATCTGATTCCGCTGGAGCCGCCGATTTTTCGCAGTGAAGCGATTCTCGTCGCCGATCCGAAACTCTCGTCTGCCAAAAAGAAATTGCTCGAAGACTTGATTGCGCGCATCGAAGCCGTCCAAAAAGCCAGCGACAAAAAATATGTCGTGCTGAATTGTTCCGAAAAAAACTTGGCGAAAATCGAAAAACTTTTGCCGGCACTCGAAGCGCCGACCATTCTCCCGCTCGCGAAAAAAGGCGAGTTCGCGCTCCAATCAGTCGCGACCGAAAAAGAATTTTGGGCGGCGCTGCCGCGGCTCAAAGCCGCTGGTGCGAAAGACATTCTGCTGCTCAATGTCGAGAAAATTGTTCTTTAATTTTTTTCCAATGCCAGCCAAAAAGTCTTCCGCCGAAAAAAGAGTCGCCGTCATCTTCAGCCTCTCGACCAAAATCCGGAATGAGCTGAACAAGAAAATTCCGACGGGCTATCGCAGCCAATTCGTCGAAAAATTACTCGAACGAGAATTCAGCAAAGTTTCGACTGAGAAAAAAGCGGTCACGAAAAAAACTCTGCTCGCCCGACTTTTCCAAAAATAATTCGCGATGCAAATCCAAAAACTGGCTTCGCTCTCGACCAAGGAGCGCGCCGCGATTCTCGCGCGCGGCGGCGCGGCTGCGCCTGCAATCAAAAAAACAGTTGGCGCGATTTTGCAAAAAATTCGGCAAGACGGGGAAGCGGCAGTACTCGCTTTCACCAAAAAATTTGATGGCATCGAATTAAAAGGCCTCGCAGTTTCGGCGAAAGAATTAAAGGCAGTTGACGAGAAGTCCGCCAAGTTCGATTTTCTGCGCGCGGCTGCGGTGAACATTCAGAAGTTCCACGAGAATCAGCTCGCCAATATTCGCGCTGAAAAAAAAGTTCAAACGGCGCCAGGAGTCCAAATTTGGCGCGAGTGGCGACCGATTGCGCGAGTCGGGATTTATGCGCCGGGCGGACTCGCGACTTATCCGAGCTCGGTTTTGATGCAGGCGATTCCAGCGCGGATCGCGGGCTGTACGGAAATTATTCTCGCGACTCCTCCGCGGAAAGACGGTTCGATTTCCGAAGTGGTCATCGCGGCGGCGAAGCTAGCGGGTGTGACGAAAATTCTCAAGGTCGGCGGAGCGCAGGCAATCGGCGCACTCGCTTTCCTCGAGAAGGTTGAGAAAATTACCGGACCAGGTAATCCCTGGGTGACCGAGGCGAAGTCCCAAATTTCATCCGAGATTCCGATCGACATGCCGGCGGGTCCGAGCGAGATTCTCATCTTGGCGGACGACTCGGCGGTGCCGCGATTTGTCGCGGCAGATTTGTTGAGTCAGGCGGAGCACGCCAGCGACTCGACCGCGTTACTCGTGACGACTTCCACCAAGCTTGCCAAGGCAGTTGCCCGCGAGCTTGTCTTACAAATTAAAAAATTGTCGCGTCGAGCAATCGCGCAAAAGAGTCTCGATTCGCGCGGTCGGATTCTCGTCGCGAAAAATCTGCCCAGCGCGCTCACTTTCGTGAACGAGTTCGCCGCAGAGCACCTCGAAATTTGTCTCACCGATTCAGAAAAAATTCTGCCGCAAATTCAAAACGCCGGTTCGATTTTTCTCGGCAATTTTTCCTCCGAGCCGGCGGGAGATTTTGCCACCGGCACGAATCATGTCTTGCCGACGGCCGGCTTCGCCCGCAATTTCGCGCCGCTGTCGGTCGAATCGTTTGGCAAAAAAATTCAGATTCAGAAAATTTCCAAGACCGGACTCGCCGCGATTCGCGCGACCTGCGAAAAATTCGGTGCAGTCGAAGGTCTCGACGCGCACGCGCGTTCAATTTCAATTCGTTTCGATGCCAAAAATTAATTTCACCAAGCTCGCCAAAAAATCCGTGCGCAGCAGCGCGGCTTATTCTTCAGCGCGTTCGCTCGTGCGCGAGGCTTCGATTTTTCTTGACGCGAATGAAAACGCTTTCGGTTCGGTTCTGCCCAAAATTTCGAATGTTGAGCTGTCGCGCTATCCGGATCCACTGGCAAAAAAATTGCGTGAGCAATTTGGCAAATTTGTCGGCGTTTCCGCAGACCAAGTTTTGGTCGGCAATGGTTCGGATGAAATTATTTGGCTTCTGCTTTTGGCTTTCGTCGAGGCAGGCCAAGAAATTCTGACTTTCGCGCCGACTTTCTCGATGTACCGCGTTTTCGCCGAGCTGCTCGGACTGCGCGTGCGTGAGGTCGCGCTCGAAGCGGATTACTCGCTTGATACCGCGAAACTCTTGAGGCAGATTTCCGCGAAGACCAAACTCATTTTTCTCTGCTCGCCTAATAATCCAACCGGGCAAGTTTTGCCGCGGGCGCAGCTGGAGCAAATTATCCGGACGGGTAAATTGGTGGTGCTCGATGAAGCGTACATCGAATTCGCGCCGGAGAAGTCAGCGGTCGCTTTGCTCCGCAAATTTCCGAATTTAATTATCCTGCGGACTTTCTCGAAAGCCTGGGGTTTGGCGGGACTCCGCGTCGGCTGCGGCTTGATGGATGCGGCGGCGATTGCCATTCTCCAAAAAGTTCGCGCGCCTTATTCAGTCGACGCGCTTTCCCAAAAACTCGCGCTTGACGCTTTGGCGAATTCTAAAAAAATGCAGGCAATGGTTAAAAAGATTTTGGCAGAGAAAGAAAAACTTGCCGCCAAACTTTGGGAACTGGGCTTGATTGTTTTCCCGAGTGATGCGAATTTTCTACTCGTGCGTTTTCCGGCGGAAGTCTCTGCTTCGCGCGTCCAGAAAAACTTGCTCGAAAAATTCGGCATCGTCGTACGAGATTTCTCACACAAAAAATTCCTCGAAAATTGTGTTCGCATTACAGTCGGCAATCCTAATGAGAATGAAGAGTTGTTAAGAGCCTTGAGGAGCTTTAAGGATTTGAGTTCAAAGTGAAATATGAGAATTCTTTTCGCAAGCTTATTGTTTGGCAGAGTGCCAAAAAATTGGTCATGCTTGTTTACCAAATCACTAAAAAATTTCCACGCGAAGAAATTTTTGGCATGACGAATCAAATAAGGAGAGCCGCAGTTTCAGTTTGCGCAAATATTGCGGAAGGAAATGCGCGCTCTGGCGAAAAAGAGAGAATTCAGTTTTTCAATTTTGCCAAAGCTTCTTTAGTAGAAGTGGACTGTTTGGGAGAATTGGCGTTCGAACAAAATTATTTTAGCCAAAAAGATTTTGATGAATTGCTTGAACTAATTAACAAGACTGCTTATCTATTGATAAGATTAAAAAACTCAAAGATCAATAATCTTGATAATCCTAAAAGCTCACAATTATCTTTAAAATCACACGAATGATCTTTGACTTTCACACACACACTCGACAACAAGACGGCGCGAATTCTGCGCGCGAAATGATTGAGACGGCGATTGCACAGGGAGTCGCGATTCTCGGAATTTCCGAGCACTCGCCGCGCTTGCCGGGATTCCGCTACGCCGATGATCCAGTCGGCGAAGTGCGCGGACTGGAAGGGTGGTCAGAATTTCTCGCGGAAATCGATCAGCTCAAAATCGAATACACCGACCGAATCGAAATTCTGAAGGGCTGTGAGGTGGACTGGCTCGGCGAGGAGAATTTGGACTGGGTGAAAAAACTACTCGCCGCTGGTAGCTTCGACTACACGATTGGTTCGGTGCATTTCCTCGGTCGCTGGGGTTTCGATTATTTGAAAGACTGGGAAAGTGGCTACAAAAAATTCGAAAACATTGAGGCAATTTACCGCGAGTATTTTCTCGAATACGCGCGCATGGTGCGCTCGGGCTTGTTCGACATCGCGGGTCATCTCGACCTTATTAAAAAATTTAACGACCAATTTCCGCTGTCCGAAAATTCCAACATTTTAGAATTGGCTGAGCCAGCTTTCGCCGCTTTAGAAAATTCTAAAATGGTGCTCGAAATTTCTTCCGCTGGTCTGACGAAGCCTTGCCAGGAATGGTATCCGTCGCTCGAATTGTTGCAGGCGGCAAACAGTCGCGGAATTCCAATTACCTTTAATTCCGACGCGCACTCTGTGAATCGGATTGCCGAAAACTTCGCGGCTGCTAAGGAGTTCGCGAAGTCAGCAGGGTATTCTGAAGTTGTGATTTTTCACGCGAGTGGTCGGCGCGAGGAGCTTAAAATTTAGATTGTCTAGAAGAAGATAAGCCTTTTAGGATGTTTGACGGTGTTAAAATAAAACTCCTTAATAATCCCTCAAGCTCTTAATTATCCTCATAGTCTCACCAATGTTCACAGGCATTATTACCGAACTCGGCGAAGTCAAAAAAATTTTTCGTGATGGCGAAAACACAGCCTTCACGATTGCTGCGCCGAAGACAGCGCGCACTTTGAAAATAGGTGATTCCATCGCGATCAATGGCGCGTGCCACACGGTCGTTCAGAAAATTAAAAATACTTTTGTCGTCGAGTCGATGCCGGAGACTTTGCGCCGGACGAATTTCGGCGATTTCGAAATTGGCTCGCAGGTAAATTTGGAGCGACCGGTCGGCGTGTCTGGTAGTTTCGACGGTCACTTCGTCTCGGGTCACATCGACGGTGTCGCGAAGATTCTCACAATTAAAAAGGACAAGAATTCCAAAATTTTCACGCTCGCGTTGCCGAAAAATCTGACGAAGTTCGTGGTCGAAAAGGGTTCCATTTCGCTCGACGGCATTTCGCTCACAGTCATCTCGATTCATGGCAATAAAATTGAGGTTGGGATTATTCCGCACACTTTGCAGGAAACCAATTTGGGAATCAGAAAAGTTGGTGAGCGGGTGAATGTTGAGGCGGACTTACTTGCGAAGCATGTCGCGAAATTAATTCGAAAATGAAATTTGCCATCATCACATCGCGATTCGCCGAGAAGGCCGGTGATGCGCTCGATATTTTGAACGCGAGCTGCGCGCAGAAATTGCGCGAACTGAAAGTTGATTTCGAAAAGTTCACCGTCCCGGGTGCGTTCGAGATTCCCACACTCGCTAAGCAAATTTTGCTTACCAAAAAGTTCGACGGCGTCATCGCGCTCGGCGTCGTCGTGCGTGGCGAGACAGCACACTTCGATTTCGTCGCGGGGAATTGCGCTCGCAAATTAGCTGACCTCGGAGTCGAATTCGCGCAGCCGGTAATCTTCGGTGTGCTGACGACCGAGACGACCGCACAGGCTTCAGCGCGCGCGGCGCGCGGCGCGGAGTTTGCGACGGCAGCTTTTGAGCTCGCACACGAACTTGCTAAAATCCGCGCGTGAACCTGAGAACACTGCGCGACGCCGAAAATTTGTCCGGAAAAAGAGTTTTGGTGCGCGCTGATTTCGATGTTCCGATTGAAAATGGTGTGGTCACAAATGCTTCACGCATTCAGGCGGCGCTGCCGACGCTCGAATTTCTCCGTTCTGTCAGCGCAAAAATAATTCTCCTTGCACATCTCGGTCGTCCCAAAAGCGCTACTGATGAAAACTTACGACTTGATCCGATCGCAGTGAGCTTGTCCGAGCTGCTCGGAATTCCAGTCAAAAAACTAGACGACTGCGTTGGTGTTTCAGTCGAGGCTGAAATTGCAAAAATGCAGCCAGGCGAAATAATCTTGCTTGAGAATACGCGCTTCCATGCAGGCGAAGAAGAAAATAGCTCTGAGTTTGTTGCTGAACTTGCGCGTCTCGGCGAAGTCTTCGTGAATGACGCTTTTGCCACCGCGCATCGTGCGCACGCTTCCAATTTTGGCATCGCGCAAATTTTGCCGAGTTACGCCGGTCTCTCGCTCGAAAAAGAAATTCAAAGCTTGTCGTCAGTTTTATTAAGTCCGAAAAAACCGCTCGTCTTGATTTTGGGTGGTGCGAAGATTGACACGAAGATTGGCGTCCTGCGCCAATTCGTCACGCTCGCCGATACGATTCTCCTCGGCGGTGGTCTCGCGAATACTTTTCTCGCGGCACAAAATTTCGCAGTCGGTGCGAGTCTGTACGAGCCGGAAAAATTAGAAACGGCGCGCGAGATTCTGGCGCTGGCTGCTAAATTTAACTGTGCAATCGTGCTGCCGAGTGACGCCGTTTGTGCGCCGGACTTCGACTCGCCGAGCCAAACATTCGAGACGACGGCAATTCCCGCAGAGCAAAAAATGCTCGACCTCGGGGCGGAGTCGATTGGTCAATTTTCCGAAATTATTCAAAACGCTGGAACGGTCGTCTGGAATGGACCGGTCGGAGTTTTCGAACAGGCGGCTTTCGCTGCGGGCACGCACGCGATTATTACCGCCTGTGCCGCGACCTCGGCGGACACGATTTTGGGTGGCGGCGACACGCTCGCTGCGCTCGCGCAATTCGCAATCCCGCTCACCAAATTCACGCATGTCTCGACGGGCGGGGGAGCGATGCTCGAATTACTCGAAAACAAAAAACTGCCTGCACTCGCAATTCTCGAAAAATAATTCGAAAACTAACGGATGGAATCTTTCAAAGTTTTGCCAGCGCGAAAGGCGGGCACTTTGAGTGCCGGGATTTCGATCCGCTGAGTCGGATCGCGCGGACTGACTCCGGAACGCGCGGCGCGTTTGCTCACGCGAAAAGTTCCGAAACCGGTGACAGTCACATTGTTGCCCTTCTTGAGCTCGACGGTAATCGTCGCGACGAGACCTTCCAAAACTTCGGCGACGAGCCGTTTACTCAAACCGAGCCGCTCGGCGAGCGCGTCGATGAGTTCTTGACGATTCATCGAAGGAGGTTAATTGTCCCAATTTTGGGCGACAAAAATTCAAAATGCAAATTAGGCGACCTGCCAATTCGTGATTGTGTCACCGCCGCGGATTTCCGTGTCCGGGAAGAGTGGCGCGACTTTTCCCCAGATCGCGCTCGCGACTTCTTTGATGGGCTGATTGGCGTTCACTTTTTCCCAGTCATATTTTTTCGCTAATTTCAAAAAACTGGCGCGCGCTTTCGCAATCAGTCGGTCGCTGGATTCGTGCAAGTGGACTTTTTCTTTGCCAATCAAGAAACGCTCGCCGTCAATCAAAACTTCGAGGTCGGGTTTTTGCAAAAATTTATTCACGCTTTCGAGCCAGTCGAGATCGGCACCTTTGGCAGCGCCCCAGGCGAGTCCGGTGCCGGTGTAGTCTTCGGCGACAATCGAAATTCCGCTCGCGAGCTTGCGACGAATCTGCGGGTCGAATTGGTAGCGATTCAGCGAATACCACATTTGCAGCTCTTCCTCGCTGACTTTTTGCCTGAGCTCCGGAGTCGAGATGGGTTGCCGCCGAAAGGAAATCGCGGGTTTGCGTTTCGGATTCGGTCGGCGCACTTTCGTACCCTCGAAAAACTCAATCATCGATTGGACGCTGTGCCGTTGTTTGCCGCGCAGAATTTCATTCAGCATTTTGCCGGTCGGATCGAGGTCGTAGAGCGGATATTTGAAATACTCGACGCGCACGCCGCGCCCAATCAGTCGCTGTACCAAGAGCGAAGTTTGGGTGCTTTTGCCAATGTTATTAATTCCGTAAACGGCGATAAATTTTCCACGCATCGGACACCCATTTTACTCGAAAAATTTGGTGCGCGGAAAATTAAATTTAAAGACTATCCGAATAGGCACTTGCTCCCGTCACGCGCAACATGAGCACACGGTAAATCGTCTCGGCGACTTCAGCGCGCGTCACGCCACTCGTTCCTTCAAACAAGTTCGAAGGGAGCGGGAAGATATTTTTGAGCTTCGAATAATTCGCGAAAGCTGAATACCAGTCATCCGCCGGGACATCCGGGTAGGGATTTTCGCTCACGCTATCGGGCGAGATGCCAGCCGCGAAGAGCAGAATTTTCAAATACTCGGCGCGATTGATCGTGTTGCTCGGGCGGAAAGTGCTGTCAGGATAGCCATTCGCGATTCCGTGCATGACGGCTGTTCCGACAAAGTCGGCGTACCACTGCTCGTTGCTGGTATCTTTGAAGCCGAGTGCCGGGTTTTGGTCCATGGCAATTCCAAATCCCAGAATCAACATTTTGAGCGCCTCGACACGATTCACAGTTTTCGCCGGTTTGAAGCTGCCGTCATCGTATCCGCCGACGATTCCATTTTCTTTTAGATATTTGATGGCTTTGGCGTTCTCGTGGTTTGAGTCGACATCGCTGAAAATTTCCTCAGCACTAATTGTCTCGACAACTTCTGGTGTCTCGACGACCTCCGGAGTTTCTGTGGTTAAGTTAGTGTTAGTGATAGTGTTAGTGTTAGTTTCAGTGATAGTGTTGGTTGTGTCCGTGGTCGGAGTTTCAGTTGGTGTCGTGACAGTGGCGGAAGCATCAGCGACAGTCGTGGTCGTGACGGTTTCCGTGCTTGTGTTCGCCCCCGCATCGGTCGTCGTGGTTGTGGTCGTCGTTGTTTCGCTCGCGTGGAGATCACTCGGAGTTGTATTGCCGGAAGTGTCCGTGACGAGATAACGCTGCACCCAGAGCATCGGATTGATGGTATTCGCGATGGCGCCCGCCTGACCGATGCCAGCCGATACGCCGTCGAAGAAGCTCACACCGGCGGCGGCGCAGTCTGCGCTCGTGAACGGCCACCAGGGATGCCACGGCGCACTGTCTTTGTCGATTTGAAAATGCAAATGCGGCGTGGTCGAGGTACCGCTGCTGCCGGACTGACCGACGACTTGACCGCGTGTCACGATGTCGCCGACATTCACACCTGTCGCGGAGAGATGCGCGTAAGCGGAATAAAGCGTGACCGTTTCATTCGCATCGAGACTTGGCACATTGGGGTGTTTGACGACGATGTGCATGCCGAAGCCGCTCGAAGCTGCCGCGACTTTCACGACCTTGCCATTCGCGACGGCATGGACGGGCGTACCCGTCGGCGCGCGGATGTCGATGGCGAGATGGCTGCCCTGATATTCTTTGCTGCCGGATTCGTAGCTGCCCATGTACGGTACGGCGAAAGTCACCAATTTGTTGGCGAGATTTTTGTCAGCTCTCCAATTCAAATCCGCGACCATCACACCGAAAGCCGCCGGATCATAATTCGGCAGAGGTAGCATTTTTTCGAGTGGAATCTGCGCGGCGAGCAGCGTCGAGCGACCGCCGATGTCCGTCCAGTCGGGAACTTCCGTAATCGGCAGGCTCGTTCCGTCGAATGGTGCGGGTTGCTCGAGGTCGAGAACCGAAGCCATGAAATTCCCGGTCGATTCACCGAAGACGCCGACGACTGCGGTGATTACGAGCGTCACCGCGAGCGCATTGAGGGCGTGCTTATGTGCGCGGTAAAAGTTCCAAAAGTTTTGCATTTTTTTGTATTAAAATTTGTTTTGGTTTTTCTAAATCTGTTCATTTTACCATTTTTCCCCTGTGAAATCAATCTACCAAACCAGCGATGCGGAGGCGACGGAGGCACTCGGTGAGTCGCTCGCGCCGGAGCTGCGTGGGCAAAAAGTTTTTCTCTTCGGCGATCTCGGTCTCGGCAAGACGACTCTGCTCCGTGGGCTCGCGCGTGGTCTCGGGCTGAAGTCCAAAATCAAATCTCCGACTTTCGTCGGCGAGCATGTCCACCAAATTTCCACCGACGAGAAATTAATTCACCTCGACCTGTACCGCGCCGAATCTTTGGAGGTCGAGAAAGTTGAGAGACTGCAGGAATTATTCGCTTCGCGAGATACAGTCGTCGTCGAGTGGAGCGAGCGTCTGCCGAAAAAACTTCTCCCAAAAAAAAGAATCGAGCTGCGATTCAGTGAGCTGAAGAGCGGGGAGAGGAAGATTGGGGTAATGAAAATTTTATGAGTTTTTTGTCTTTTTCATGCCTCTAATTTTCCTATGGTTTTTGTAAAGCTTGCGACCAGTTCATCAGCCGCTGGAAACTTGTAGGATTCTGTAATGCCCTTAGTCATGCGTTTTATTTTTTCAGTGTCAGAAGAGTTCGCCATGCTTTTAATATTAGAAGTAATAATTCTAAATATTTTTTCAAAAAATTCATTTTTGTTGGCAAGTATTTTGGTTTTTGCCCATAGAGTCTGGTTTTTGTCAGAAGGACTTTCTTCCAGCAACCTTAATTTAAAAAGCCGTGTTAATTCTGAACCTGAAATACCCAGAATTGGTTCTATAAACCAAACATCAAAAATATCTTTTAACCTAGAAATTCTACTTTGCTCGTCCGGGCTTCCTAACCTATTGAGTGATGAGTAAACTTTATTGGCAAGATTATTTGATAGTTGAGGTACAGTGATGGGGCCCAGTTTCAATTCTCCTTGGTCCACAAAATTATGATATACAGGTAAATCAATCGGGTTCAAAAAGGTTGTTTTTTTTGCAGTTGATACTTCGGTTTTTATTGTGACGTCTTCCCAATTTATAAATTTCGGGATAGTAATGCTTCCTTTCACGCTCCCAAGTCTTTCTCCTGACAAATCTGTCGGCTCTCTTAGTCTGGAAATTTTTGGTTCGAAACCATAATCCGACCCATAAACAGAAACAATTTTTTCGCGGACACCGTTAGCAGCTTCTTTCAGTATCAATTCGTAGTTTCTAAGTGGCGTTAGTCCATTCTTTTTGTAAAATCGACTATCTGCTTCGAAATCAATATCGGGAGTATATCTTGGAAAATTTGGTATATGTCCTTTCCTGATGGATATCCCTCCGATAATCACTGGTTTTTTTATTTCACCTGCCTCCATAGATGTATGAACTTCATTAATAACGGAGGCTATTATGCCTATAAAATAGTCTCGGACTACTCTTAACTCATCAATTTTTTCGGACTTACTTATAGCGGTGATGTTTGAAGACAGGTCTATCATCGATGATGGCAAAATTAATGCTTGTGTATGATACAACATAATTAAAAATTGTAAATGCTGATTCTACACAAGCGGAATAGCGACCTTAAAGTAAAATGGCGAGTAGTTTTAATTTGCCACAAGAGATAATTATTCTCTCCACATTTTCCTAAAACTCTCCTCCCAGATTTTTTCCCAATCGTGCCGCGGCGCAGAATTCACCGCGCCGACTTTCGCAATCCTCACGCCAAATTTCGTTGCGAGCGTTTTTAGTTTCGCGAGATTGGCGGGCGTGATTTCGAGTAAAAAGCCTGGATTTTCCGAGAACAATTCGGCGTTCGAAAGTCCCGAGAGCTCGAAGCCGAAATTTGTGCCGAAGCTGGATTCCGCTGCTGCGACTGCGACGCCGCCGCGATGCAGGTCGCGATTCGAGACCAGGAATTTGCGCGCCGCCAAAACAAACTTAATTTCTTTGGCGAACATTTTCGCGTCGAATTCAAAGGCGGAACCAAAATTATCGCCAAGTGCTTTCTCCAGTTCGCTGCCGCCGAGATTTTCGCTGCGCTTGCCGATGAGGATTAGGAGATTGCCTGCGGCTTGGAATTTTTGCGGGACGAATTTCGCGGCGTCGTTTAATTTCCCGACACACGCCACGAGTGCGCTCGGATTGATCGAGTCGCGACCATTTTCATTGTAGAGGCTGACATTGCCGCTGACGAAAGGTGTGCCAAAAAGTTCGGCTGTGTTTCGCAAGCCTTCGATCGCAGCGACGAATTCACCCATTTGCGCAGGTTTCTCGGGATTGCCGAAATTCAAGCAGTCGGTGAGGGCGAGCGGCTGCGCGCCGAGCGCGACGACATTCGCGACTGATTCAGCGACGGCGTGCTCCGCTTGCAGTTTGGCGGAGTATTTGCCGAGGCTGGCATCGCCGCCTGTGCCGATCGTGATGCCGATTTTTTTCAATTCGTCCGGCGCAGTCGTATTCACAAGCGGACGAATGATCGCGCTGCCGCCACAGCCCGCGTCACGCAGCGTTCCACCTTGGACTTGCTTGTCGTATTTTTCGTAGATCGGTTTGCGCGAAGAGATATTTTCGCTCGCGAGTAATTTCCGCAGAGCTTCCTCGATGTTTATTCTCGTGAAATCAAAACTTACCGCAGGAAACACTTTATTTTCAGGCACGAACGCGCGGTCGTAGAGCAGACCCTCGGTCAGGACTCTCGCGGGGGCGTCGATGACTTTCGTGCCGCCGAATTTCAAAACGAAATTGCCGCGCGTCACTTTGCCGACGACACTCGCGCGGGCTCCATTTGAGACAGTCGGCAGTGCCCATTTTTCATTGTAGTTGGCGAGAATCAGCGGTGTGATTTTCGGATCGCAAACCCAGCAAAAGCGTTCCTGCGTCTCGGCAGCGGCGATGATTTGCGGAGGGAGATTTTTTTCGCCGACATGAATTTTTTCCAGGTCGATTTCCGCGCCGAAATTATTGCGGTCGAGTTGCTCGACGCTCGCGCAGACATTGCCGCCCGCGCCCATGTCTTTGAAGCTCACTTTGCCCAAAAGTTTCCGGCGCTTCAATTCACCGAATAAATCGTAAGTCGAGGCGAGCAACATTCGCTCCAAAAACGGATTCGGTTCTTGCACCGCGCCTTTATTCGTCTCAGCATCTTCTTCTCTTAGCTCGCCGCTCGCGAAGCTCGCACCACCGAAGCCACTGCGGTCGGTCGCTTTGCCGATGATGATGATGTCGTATTTTTTGTCAGCTGCTTCAGCGGGCGCGAAGGAATGAATAATTTCATCGTCACTCAGGACGCCGAGCGCAATCACATTCACGAGACAGTTGGAATCAAAACTTTTTTCGAATTCGATGTCGCCGCCGAGATTCGGCACGCCGAGCGGATTGCCGTAACCCGCGATGCCCGCGACGACTTCGCGCGCGAGCCAGCGATTCGTGGGCTTCTCGATTGCGCCAAAACGCAGCACATCGAGACAGCCAATCACACGCGCGCCCATACAGAGAATGTCGCGGACGATGCCGCCGACACCAGTCGCCGCGCCTTCGAAAGGCACGATTTGGCTCGGGTGGTTGTGGCTCTCGTGACCGATGACGAGTCCCCATTTTTTGCCTGTTTTCTCTTTGGCAATTTCGACAATGCCCGCATCTTCGCCCGGTCCGAGAATTACAGATTTTCCGCGCGTCGGCAGTTTTTTCAAATAATTGCGACTAGAACGGTAGCTGCAGTGTTCGCTGCCCTGAATGCCCAAAATCGTCAGCTCGGTGAGCGTGAGTGGTCGCCCGATTTTCTTTTGAAAATATCTTGCCTCGTCGATTTTGAGCGCGATGCGATTTTGCACTAAAAATTTTTCCGCCTCTTTTTCGGGCGAATTCTCGAAATCGAAAACGGGCTCAACATGTTTTTTCACGCAAGAGATTTTATCACGCTAAAATTATCTCGATGACTAGCCCAAGCACCCCCGAAAAAAATTTCCCGGAGAATCTGCCACCAGCCGAGCTCCTGCGCCGCGACTTCGAAAATCAAAAACTCGCGGTGCACCAGCGGACGATTGAGCAGCTCCAAAAAATCGCGGGCGCGGAGGCGCGCGTGCGGACTTTCGCGAAATTGATGGATAAATACGGCGTGGATGTACTCGTCGGACTTTTTCCCGAAATCGGCGACGCCGCGAGCTCGACGATTGCCGGAATCTATCTGCTCTTCGAAGCGCAAAAAGCCGAGCTCTCGAAATTCGCTTGTCTCAAAATCATCGGGCTGCAGACCGCGGATTTTTTCGTCGGGGCAGTGCCAATCGCGGGCGATGTTTTGGATTATCTTTTCAAGGCGAATAAATGGTCGGCGGAACTTTTCGCCCAGAAAAAAGCGGAGGTGATTGCGAAGGCCCGCGCGGCGGGAATTCCGGAAAACGAAATCGCTATGATTGATCAATCAGCGGAAAAATTGCCGCAACTCGCGCAAAGAATTGTCTCGGCGGTGATGGAGCAGAATGCGGAAAAATTGATTTGAATTTTGGGTTTTAACCTAGCTGTAAAAAAGCTCAGTGAAGATTTTTTAGCTTTGCTAAAATCTGCCGCTCCCCATGGATCAAGCTGAAAAAATTTCGATTTTGATTTCCCACTGCAGCTTTCCCCAAAAGTTGGCCCAGGAAACGCGTCGTGCAGTTGCGGCGGCACTTGGTCGCGACTGTGCAGTCAAAGTCCTTTGCCCCTCTCAGCACGAAAGATTTATCACCAAGCAAGAAAGACAGCAGGGGCTGAATTGGCCGAGGCAAAAAACAGCTGAAGTTTTGCTGAAAATAATTCAACGGCGCCAAGTGTCAATTTTGCTCGCTTCGGACCCAGTGATCGATTCGGTCAGGGGCTGTTTGCCGGCCGAGCTGAAAGTTGGAAAACTTGGGAGCAGCCCTTACGCCCAGCTAGATTTATTGCCAAAACAAATTGAGAGAATATTCACTGAAAAAGGCACGGCCTTTAATCAGAAACGATTCGATCTTGAATTTGTGGTTTTGAAAACAGAAATACTAAAATGGATGTCGATTAAGGTCGCGAAGCTACGCGCCAGCCTTTTACAGTGTCATTTGGGCACAGGACTACCGCTAAAGAATTTTAATTTGCAGTTGGCTCACTTACTTGCGGAGGAGGAGAAGATTCAGCGCTTGCTCGACGAGCTAGAGACTAAAAAAAATGCCTAAAAAAATTCCTCAGACCGACGATCTTTTCGAGCAGGGTTTTCGCGCGGAACTCGAAAAATCCGCACCGCTCGCTGACCGCATGCGCCCGCGGGATTTCGCTGATTTCGTCGGGCAGCAAAAAATCGTCGGCACGGGTTCACCGCTGCGCAAGCAGATCGAGTCCGACTCGCTCGCTTCGCTCGTTTTCTGGGGACCGCCGGGCAGCGGCAAGACGACGCTCGCGAAAATTATTTCCGTCAAAACCAACTCCTACTTTCAGCCGATGTCGGCGATTGGTTTCGCGACGGCGGAATTTCGCAAAACGATTCAGCAAATTCTCGAGCGGCGGAAAATGCAAAAGCAAAAAACGATTCTCTTCATCGACGAAATTCACCGCCTCAACCGCGCCCAGCAGGATCAGCTTTTGCCCTATCTCGAGAAAGGCGTGATTACTCTGATTGGCGCGACGACGGAGAATCCGAGCTTCGAGCTGAATTCGGCGATTCTTTCGCGCTCGCAAGTTTATGTTTTGAATTCGCTTGCGCTGGCTGACCTCAAAATCCTCGCGCAAAATGCGCTCCAAAATTCCGAACGCGGACTCGGAAAATTCGCCCTGGAATTCGCGGACGACGCGCTCGACCGGATTTGCGAACTCGCGAATGGCGACGCGCGCATTCTTTTCAACATTCTCGAGCGCGCGGCTTTCTCCGTCGATGGGCAAAAAATCGACCTCGCCTTCGTCGAAAAATTAGTCGCGAATCTCGTCCTGTTCTACGATAAAAAAGGTGAGGAACATTACAATCTGATTTCTGCGCTGCACAAATCGATGCGCGACGGCGATGAGGACGCGGCGCTTTATTGGCTCGTCAGAATGCTCGAGGGCGGCGAGGATCCGCTCTACATCGCGCGACGCGTCGTGCGTTTCGCGTCGGAAGATGTCGGACTCGCCGATCCGGTCGCTCTCCAGATTGCTTTGGCAGCGAAGCAAACTGTCGAATTCCTCGGACTGCCGGAAGCCGACACTGCGCTCGGGCAGGCGGTGGTTTACTGCGCGCGGGCGCAGAAGTCGAATTCAGTTTATGTCGCACTCAGACAGGTACGCGCCGACATTCAAAAATTCGGCAATCTGCCCGTGCCACTCGACCTGCGCAATGCGCCGACCAAGCTGATGCAGGAATTAGATTACGGCAAAAATTATAAATATTTTCACAACGACCCGAGTGCCGCGCAGCAACAACACTTACCCGACGAGCTCAAAGGTCGGAAATATTTGAAATAAAATTAACTCTTTTGATCTCAGCAAAATGGAATCGCGCGAAAAATTTGCAGAAATCACGGCTGAAATAGAAAATCATCCAAAAGTGATTGAAGTAGTTTGGGCAGACAATCCACTCTCTTTTTTTATTGATCCGACTTGTTTTAAAGAAGAATTTCGTGAATTTATTCCTGGCTCACAGAAAGTGATCGATATGTTTTTGAGGGGATATTATATCCGCGACAAATTTGTAAACGAATGGGAAAGACGAGAATATTTAAAGTTTTTTTATCAAAAATTTCCTGATGATTATCACTTTTACCAGCAACATCACATTTTAAGGAAGGCAAATGTTCTGATGCTAACAGTGAGGGTGGTCCGTAAACTTGTCGAATATTATCTCGGTAAAAACAGGCAGGAATTGGAAAAACTTGTCAACGAAATACCACCTATGCCGGAAAATATTCGGATGAAAGAAGAAGAAAATGTTTGTGATTTGGAAATTGAGTACGCGCTTTCCGTGCGTGTGGCAATTACAAACATAATGGAGTGTCTTCCAGCAGCATCGAAAAAATAAAAAAAGTTAACCCACCACTTAAGTGGTGGGTTAACGACGCGGTGCGCATCAAGGCTTAATGCTCAAAAAAATTAAAACACTGGAAATTCGCGCAGCTCAAACCTCGGATTAGCTTCGAAATTCGCGTTACGAAATCTGCTGTGGCGTGCCAGTCGTTTTGTCCGAGTCTTTGAACAGGGCGGCGACGAAATTTGCGAGCGCGATTCCGCCGAGCGCGACGAATCCGCCGATGATCACATTCGGGACATAATGCAAGACGCTGTCGAGGAAGCTGGCGATTTTGGGCAGACCAAACATATTTACTGCTGTCACGAAAATGACGGTCAGGACCAATAATTTAAAAATAATTCCTCGGTGACTTTGTTTAAAAAAATTCGCCACGCCGGTTTTTGTGAGCCAGCGTTTCAGTCGTATGACGGGTGCGGTTTTGCCGGTGAGCCAGACAAAAATTTTTCCGGCGAGCCAACCAAGAGTTAAAACAAAAAATCCTTCGACGATATTGGGGAAAGTATCGACGAGGGCGAGCCAGAGCTGACCGAGTGATTCCCGGACATTTTCGACGAGGCTCTGGAAAAAAGAAGGGGCGGGAAGCATCTTGGGATTTAAGAACCGAACAAAAAATTAGTTCAGGGGAATTTTAAAGCTCTTGGCGGATTTGTCAAAATAGGGCGTTTGCGCGCGGCTCGGCAAAAGAACAGCACGGCGTTTTGTTGACGAAAGCACTTAAAAATTGTGCTAAAATCCCGCGGCTCGCATTTCAGCAGCAATCTTAATTTTCTAAAATGTACGAAATCGCTGACCTCAAAATCGGCACGAATATCGCCATCGACGGCGAACCGTTTCGCATCGTCTGGAATCAATTCAGCAAAACTGGTCGGCAGGGTGGCGTGATGGCGGTCAAAATGAAGAATTTGCTGAACGGTAAAGTCATTCCCAAGACCTTCCAGGGCGCGGACAAAATCACGCCGGCGGAGATCATGATGAAAACGGCGCAGTTTCTCTACAAAGATGCGATGGGTTTCAACTTCATGAATCTGGAAGACTTCGAGCAATTCGCACTTTCGGAGGATGCGGTCGGCGCTGCCGGACAATTTCTCCAAGACGGCGAGGAATATGATTTGATGTATTTCGACGGCACGCCGATCAATGTCAACTTGCCAATCAAAATGGAATTCACAGTCAAAGAGACGATGCCGGGCGTGAAAGGCGACACCGCTTCGGGCGGCAGCAAACCAGCCTTGCTCGACTGCGGTATCACGGTCGCCGTGCCACTCTTCATTTCCGAAGGTGAAAAAATCCGCATCAATACGGACACCTTGGATTATGTCGAGCGCGCGAATTAAATTTCCAAAATAGGAGAATTTGTTAGAATGACGACTTCTATTTTTTAAAATGACAGAAAAGGAACCACAACGGATTTCACTGCGAGAGCAATTACTCTTCTATCGCAAATTTATTTGGAGCGTTTTTGTGCACTCCGCCAAGGCGAGCTTGGTTGGATCTTGCAATAAAAATATTGCGCCGGAAGAAGTCGTGCATAAATCTTCTAACTACGGACTTCAGTCTTCGGAAGAAATTAATCGCTATTTGGAGCAAAAAATGGGACTTCAAATAAAAGTTGAAGGGGCAGAGAATCTTCCTCCTGAGCCAGTGATTTTTCTTTTGCGACATATAACTTGGTGGGATTCGATTGGCTTACCTGATGTTTTGCAAAACCGATTTGGTCGTGAACAAGCTTTTAGTTTTTTAACAAAACAAGAATATTTCAAATATCCACTGTTTGGCTCAGCACTTAGCAAGTCTGGCCAGATTCCGATTGACCGTAAAGAAAAGGGCGGTGAAGCTTTGCGTGAAAAAATGCGTGAAGCTATAGAGAAGATTCAGCACGATGTTTTGGTTTTTGTTGAGTCGACACGAATGCCTCCAGGTTATTGGGCTCCAGGAGAATGGTATACCAGCAAGCCGGTCTCGCTTGGGAAAATCGGAGCGCCACTTGTTCCGGTCTATATTTATGCCACCGGAGTTGGTCGTAAAGAGTTTCAAGATCCTCGCAAACCGCGGAATAGAATTGTCCGAAATTCGACCAATACGATTATTTTTGGGAAGCCCTTGGAAGCCGCTCAAATTCAGGACGGTGCTCTTTCTGATTTTATATTCACGAACATTAAAAAATATGAACTATCAGCGGGTCAGGAGCTAGGCGTATTCGATCCAAAAAAGAGAAAATATCTCAATCGATCTTAATTTAAGCTAAAATTAAGCGAATCTAAATTTTTTGTGAACAAGCTTTTTCAGAAAAAATATCGCATCGCGTCTGCGCGCCTAAGTGGTTTCGATTATTCCCAGGATGGATATTATTTCGTGACGATTTGTACGAGCAGTCGAAAAAATTTTTTTGGTGAAATTAAAAATCAACAAATGTTTTTATCGCCAATCGGCAGAATCGCCAGACAGTGCTGGCAGGAAATTCCACAACATTTTCCATTTGTGCAATTGGATCAATTTGTCGTGATGCCAGATCATGTCCATGGAATTGTGGTTATTGATAATTGGAGCGGCGGCAATGAAAACATTGGCACGGATAGAGACGCGAATATTGGCACAGATAGAGACGCAAAATTTTGCGTCTCTACGAGTACGGGAAACAAATTCGGACCTCAGTCCAAAAATCTCGCCTCAGTTATTCGAGGTTTCAAAGTCGGCGTAAAAAAATACGCGACATTGAATAAGATTCCTTTTGCCTGGCAGCCGCGTTTTTTCGATAGAATCATTCGCGACGATGCCGAATTTAATCGTGTCCAGGATTACATCAGCACGAATGTGGCAAACTGGGAAAAAGATGCAGATAAAGAAGCGGTTAATCTTTACGAATGAATAAATTTAAACTCGTCTCGAAATTCGCCCCGGCGGGCGATCAACCGAAAGTTATCAAACAGCTTTCGGAGAATATTAAAAAAGGCGTGCAGGACCAGACGCTGCTTGGCGTGACGGGCTCGGGTAAGACTTTCGCGATTGCGAATGTCATTCAAAATCTGCAAAAGCCCGCGCTGATTATTTCCCAAAACAAAACGCTGACGGCGCAGCTCTGCTCTGAATTCCGCGAATTTTTCCCGGACAACGCGGTTCACTATTTCGTGAGTTATTACGATTATTACCAGCCGGAGGCCTACATGCCCGCGACGGACACCTACATCGAGAAAGACGCTTCGATCAATGAGGAAATTGCGAAGTTTCGCCATGCCGCGACGCAATCTTTGGTGACACGCAAAGATGTCATCATCGTCGCCTCGGTTTCCTGCATTTATGGACTTGGTGATGTCGAGTCTTACCGCAATCTCAAATTCGACATCAAGCTTGGCGAAAAAATCGCGCGCGATAAATTGCTGCGTCGGCTTGTCGATCTCCAATTCACCCGCGCGCAGTTCGACTTCAAGCGCGGTCAGTTCAATGTCCTCGGCGATGTGGTCGAGATTTATCCGCCCGACTCGGACATGGAAATCATCCGGCTCGATTTCTTCGGCGATGAGGTCGAGCGCATCACCCGCGCGGATCACTTCACGGGTGAGATTCTCGCCGAGATGGAGGTGGTGACAATTTTCCCTGCGAAGCATGATGTGACGACACCGGAAAAAATTCAGTCGGCTGTCGCGCAAATCAAAATTGACCTCAACCAAAGATTGGCGGAGCTCAAGCAACTTGGCAAAAATCTGGAAGCAGAAAGATTGAAAACGAAAACAGAATACGACATCGAGATGCTGCTCGAAGTCGGCTATGTCTCGGGCATTGAAAATTACACGCGCTATCTCTCCGGCAAAGCGCCGGGCGAGCCGCCTTCGACCTTGCTCGACTATTTCCCGAAGGATTATCTTTTGTTTGTCGATGAATCGCATGTGACGGTACCGCAAATCGGCGGTATGTATTCCGGCAATCTCTCGCGCAAGCAAACTTTGATCGAACACGGTTTTCGTCTGCAGTCCGCGCTCGACAACCGTCCGCTGAATTTCACCGAATTCGAAGCGCGCATGGGTCCGACGGTTTATATTTCCGCGACACCCGCTGACCACGAATTACAAAAATCCGGCAAAAAAATTGCCGAGATGATTGTCCGTCCGACGGGACTCCTCGATCCGCCAATCGAAATCAAACCGACTGCTGGGCAGATGGATGTCGTGTTCGACGAAATCGAGAAGACCATCGCGCGCGGCGAGCGCGTGCTCATCACGACGCTGACCAAGAAATCGTCCGAGAGTCTGACTGAGTTCCTGACGGAAAACGGCATTCGCGTGCGCTACCTCCATTCCGATGTGGTGACGATGGAGCGCATCGAAATCCTGCGCGATCTGCGCCTCGGCAAATTCGATGTCCTAGTCGGTATCAACTTACTGCGCGAAGGTCTCGATTTGCCGGAAGTTTCGACGATTCTCATTCTCGATGCGGACAAAGAAGGCTTCCTGCGTTCGACGCGTTCGCTCATCCAAACGATTGGTCGCTGCGCGCGCAATGTCCACGGTCATGTCATCATGTTCGCCGACCGGATTACGAAATCAATGCAGGGCGCGCTCGACGAGACCGACCGCCGTCGCAAAATTCAAAAGGCCTACAACAAGCAGCACGGCATCACGCCGAAGACGATTGAAAAAGCTGTCCTCGATATCGCGGGCGAGAAGCACGATTTCGGTTTGCGCAAAATCGATCCGAACAAAATCCCGACCGAGGCACTCGATGGCGTCATCGGCGAGCTGGAAGTCGAGATGGACATGGCTTCGCAGAATCTCGAATTCGAAAAAGCCGCCGACCTGCGCGATCAGATTGATGAATTGGTGCGCCTGAAGAATGCGGGGAAGACGAGGGTGAGGAAAAAGTAAAACATGCTTTTTATTGACGCAACAACACGACATAGCTAATATCGTCAACCTTTTAAATGATTCTATGACGGAGATTGACTCAGAACTATGGCGCAGTGGTGAACCCATTCCTCCACCATTCCCAAAAAAGGCTACAGATGTTGTATGTATTGAGAGCTGGGTTCCGGCTGATGATAAAGGCGAGTTTTCAAAAAGATGCCCGGAAAACGAAGGTAAGACTTTAGCGGCGCTTTATCCAAATTGTCCGCGAATTAATAGCATAGAAGCTGACGCATCGCCTCAGCCCTTGTGGGAAAACGACAAGGATCCACTGGTTTTCGATTGTCCTGAGGTTATTGTGCGGCGCAATATAGAATTAGCAAAGTTTGAATTTTTTTGTCGCAAGTTATCAGAAGGTCAGAGAGAGAGAGCGTTCGTTGTGTGATCGAGAAAGGAAGTGATTATCAAAAAAACCATAAGTCCTTTGCGGTGCCCGACCCAAACGGACGAGGTGGAGTGTGTTGTAATCTCATGGTGGGTGTTCGATTTTGAGATCGAACGACGAAAAGGCTCCCCGACAGGCGGGGAGAACCTTCGTGGTGGGCCCTCCTGGACTTGAACCAGGGACCAACAGATTATGAGTCCGCTGCTCTAACCAACTGAGCTAAGGGCCCGAGATGAAAAGATTTTAACTTAATTTGAAAAAGTGGATTGCTCTAACCACTGAGGGCCGAAGGCCAGCCTTTGGCTCTAAGGGCCCGAGATATTTGGAATTTTATCATCTAAATCCCCCTGCTCGTCGCAAAGCGACCTCTTCGAGGCTTCGCTTACTTCCCCCTTTGCAAAGGGGGACTGAGGGGGATTTTTCGATTAAAATTCGCGAAATGCAGACTGCGGATTTCGATTACGAATTGCCGAAAAAATTTATCGCGCAGCGACCAGCGAGTCCGCGCGATTCGTCGAAGCTACTCGTCTACGAGCGCGCGACGGGCGCGATTCAGCACAAAAAATTCTCGGATTTGCCGGACTTGCTCGAGCCCGGCGATGTTTTGGTTTTGAATGAATCGAAGGTGATTCCGGCGCGGCTCACGACGGTCGAGGGTCGGGAGGTTTTCCTCGCGAAAGAACTCAAATCTCCCCCAACCCCTCTTCACAAAAGAGGGGAGCAGAATGTTTGGGAATGTCTCGTGCGTGGCGGGAAGCATTTTCAAGTTGGCGATAAGTTTGAAATCAGTAAAAGCTTCACGGGTGAAGTTTTGGAAATTTTGCCAGACGGCGAGCGCGTGATTCGCTTCCATTCCCGGCATTTTCAAAAAGATTTAGAAAAATATGGGGCGAGTCCGCTGCCGCCCTACATCGAGCAGACGGCGAAGAAAGTGCCGCAGTACCAGACGGTTTATGCGAAGCGCGCTGGTTCGGTCGCGGCGCCGACTGCAGGGCTGCACTTCACGCCGCGGATTTTCCAGAAGCTCAAAGCCAAAAAAATTCAGATTGAAAAAGTCACGCTGCATGTCGGACTCGGGACTTTCGCGCCGGTCAAAGTCGATCAAATTGAAAAACACCCGATGCACGCCGAATTTTTCACTTTGCCCGAATCGGTCGCATCGCGCCTGAATGCTGCGAAAAAAGCAGGACGACGAATTATCGCGGTCGGCTCGACGAGCTGCCGCGTGCTTGAAAGTTGCGCGAACTCCAAAGGTGTTTTGAAAGCGCAAACAGGGGAGACGGATATTTTCATTTTCCCGGGCAAGAAATTCAAATTCATCGACGCGCTGCTGACGAATTTCCATTTGCCGAAGTCGACGCTGATTATGCTCGTCGCGGCTTTGGTCGGGCGGGAAAAAATCCTCGAGCTTTATGAGCTGGCGAAACGGAAAAATTACCGCTTCTTTTCGTTCGGCGATGCGACACTTTTACTGTAAAATATCGCCCTCGCGGAGAGATGGCCGAGTTGGTTGCCCGCCGGGCGCAGGGTTCGTGAGTTGGCAGAAAGCTGCTGAAAGAAAAATTTAAATGGAGAGATGGCCGAGTGGTTGAAGGCGCACGACTCGAAATCGTGTAGGCGGGAAACCGTCTCGAGGGTTCGAATCCCTCTCTCTCCGCCAGTTTAAAACGCTAAATTCTTAAAGCCGGAAATCATTTGTTTCCATTAATAAAATTTTTATGTCCAAAATGTTCTTACGCACGGCGACAGTCTTACTCGCGGCGCTCCTGCTCGCTGGCTGTGAAAAGCCTGCGCCGGCTGTCACCGAACCAGTTGTCACCGATCCAACCGTCGATTCGCCCAGCGTGGATGTGCCAGTTGTCGATGAACCAATCGGCCAACCAGCCACGGAAGACGACCTGATTCGCCTCGACCAGCCGCTGCCCGAGCAGACTGTCAGTAGTCCGCTTGTCATTAAGGGTGCGGCACGCGGCAATTGGTTTTTCGAAGGCAGCTTCCCCGTTGTTCTGGCTGATTGGGATGGGCTGATTATTGCTCAGGGTACTGCGACAGCTGAGAGTGACTGGATGACGACAGATTGGGTCGATTTCTCAGCTGAGCTGTCTTTTCCTGAACCGAGCCCTGTTTCGAATCGAGGCGCATTAATTCTCAAGAAAGACAATCCTTCCGGCCTGCCCGAGAATGACAACGCGCTCGAAATCACGGTCTTCTTTGAATAAGAATTTTTGTTAAAATCCAGCAAACGCCACCTTAGCTCAGTTGGTAGAGCGCCCGCCTTGTAAGCGGATTGTCGTCGGTTCAATTCCGACAGGTGGCTCCATTTCTTTCAAATCATGGGCAGGTTCCCGAGCGGTCAAAGGGGACAGACTGTAAATCTGTTGGCTCCGCCTTCGGAGGTTCAAATCCTCCCCTGCCCACCACTATAAAAAATAGCTTCTTTTTAATAAAAGAATAAATCTGTTGGCTCCGTCCGCCTCGGCGGATTCAAATCCCTGCCTGCCGGCAGGCAGGCTTCCCTGCCCACCAATCTTCGTCTCGCTAGGCGGGACTTCGACTGGCTTTGCCATTATATTTTCCTCGCTGCGCCGTTTTCGATTTGCCAAACGGTTTTTTCGTCCAGCACATCGAGGTGTTCGAGTTTGGTCGTCGTGAGGAAAGTTTGGTGGGAGCGAATCATTTGCATCAGGCTTTTTTGGCGGCTGGCATCGAGCTCGCTGAAAACATCGTCGAGTAGCAAGACTGGTTTTTCACCCAGGATTTTTTCAAGAAATTCGAGCTCGACAAATTTCAGCGCGAGCACGCTCGAGCGAATTTCGCCGCGGCTGCCATTTTCACTCAGGAGTTCTCCGTCGATTTCGAAAACCAAATCGGCGCGGTGCACGCCGTAATTCGTCACGCCAAAACGCAAATCTTTGGCGCGCATTTTCGTCAGATTGGCGAGATATTTTTCGACCGAGATTTCCTCGCCGTGAAAATTCACGAGGCGGGTAGTCAGCTGCTTCGGCGCATTCGCGATTCGGCCGAAATTTTCCGTGAGCGGCTTAGCGGCGAACGCCAAAAACTCTGTACGCATTTGACCAATCAGCGTGCCATGCACTGCGAGTTCCTGATCCCAAAATTCCAGCTCGTCGGCTTGCGCTAAATTTTCAATGATGCGGGTGAGTAGGGCGTTGCGATTTTTCAGCGCTTTATTATAGGCATTGAGCGCGCGGAGATATTTCCGCGAAGTTTGCGCGAGCAGGATGTCGAGGTAGCGCCGCCGCAGGCTTGGCGTGAGCAGGAGCAGATTCAAATCTTCCGGCGCGAAACTTACAATCGGAAAATTCCCGACCAGTTCGCTCGCGGTAATCTTTTTGCCATTTAGCTTCAAACTCTTGGCAGCCGTCGTCACGGCGATTTCGATTTTCAGCCTCTCCGCTTGTGAATTCTCCGCTTGACCCTCGACGCGAAAAAAATCCGTTCCGATTTTACGCAAACTTTTTTCCGTATTCGTGCGGAAGCTTCGGCCGAAGGCGAGGAGCGCGATTGCCTCGAGGATGTTAGTTTTGCCTTGAGCATTTTTGCCGACGAAGGCATTCACGCGCGGCTCGAAAACGAGATCGAGTTGCTCGAAATTCCGAAAATTTTGCGCGTGCAGCGAAAGCAGTTTCACGCCAGTATTTTAATTGATAATTTGCTCCAGGCGCTGGCGGGCTGCTTCGTCGGGATCAGGTTCTGATTCAGAAAGCTCCAAATTCAATTTCTTCTCAGGTCTGATTTCAGGCGGTAAATCCGCGCAGGGCAAAACAAATTCGGTCGAACCATCGACCGTCACCAAAGTCGCTTTGCCGCGTGTGATTTTTTTGACGAAAAGTTCGAGTAATTTATAAGGCATCGAGAATCGCCAGAATTTTAGCAAGATATTCCGGCGACTCAATTAAATCTGGCAGCTCGGGACGGTCGACCCACTTCCATTCCACGACTTCAGCGTGATCCAGCTGGATGGCAGTATCGTCTGCGAGGAAGTCGGCGAGAAAAATATGGACTTCTTGCCCGCGAAATTTTTCCAAGCGTGGATCAATTTCAATGTTGTCCGGCCAGTCGTAAAAATAAATGCCGCGCTCGCCGAGAATTTTGATTTGATCCGTCCCGACTTCTTCCCGAAACTCGCGCAGACCGGCTTCCAAAAAACTTTCATCGCCTTCGACGCCGCCTTGCGGTAGCTGCCAGGCGTGATGTTCACGCGGTTTGCGCACGAGCAAAAATTTCCCATTTCTGCGTGCGAGAATCGAAGCGTTGAGACGAAACGGTTTCATCGGACTGCCAAAATTATGCCGCCGAAAATTAGCGCAATGCCGAAAATCTGCGGGAAGCTGAGTGTCTCGCGCAGGATGAAAAAAGAAAGCGCGAGGACGATGGCGAAAGTTCCGCCGACGAAAGCCGGGTAGCCGATTGCGAGATTCGTGCGTTGCAAAAAGAGCGCGTAAAAAACGACATTCATGCCGAAGAGGAAAATCGCGAGCCAAAACAGCGGCTCGCGCAGTGTCGCGAGGGAAGCGAGGTGAGCGGTTCTCTCGCCGAGGAGTTTCAGCGCGAAGCTGGCGAAGCCATTAAACGCGATGCCGACGATAAAAATCAGGTAACTCATGGCGTGAATTTTACTGCAAAAACCCACCAGAAATATTCACTCGAAAATTGCGGGCAACTTCTCGCATCACCGGATTTAAATTTGGCTTGTAGTGTGAAGCTGACTCCGTCCAAAATTTTCGTGTCTCCAATTTTCAAACTCGTGTCGGCGAGCGGCAGGACATTCGATTTTCGCCAGTCAGGATATTCGCGGTACATTTCTTCCTCCAGCACGAAAAAATTTGGTTGTTCGTTTTTCAAAAATTGCAGTTGGTCACCGGATTGCACGAAAGGAATTGCGCGGGCATCAAGTGTGCCGTCGAGCGAAAGCATTCGGCGTTCACCAAAAAAAGCGGACTGGTCGACTTCTTTCAGCGCGATCAGGCTGTCGGCGGGCGTATTGTCGCGCAGCCATAGTCCGACGCCACGGCGCGTTTGGTCAAGGAAAGGCTGCTCGCAGCTCGTGATTGACGCGCGGCGTTCCAAAAATTGTTGACCGGAAATCAGGAGACTTCCCAAAACTACCAAAACTAAAATGGGTGTTTGCCACTTTTTGGGTAAGCGAAAAACTCCGAGAATTGAAATCAGATAAAAAAACGGCAGAGCCGCGAGAATGTAGCGGTAGCCTTCCGTCGTCGGGAAAATCACCGAGAAGAAAATCGCGTGAAAAGCGAGCCACGCGAAGATTGGCCACCAGACTACACGGTCAGATTTTCCGCGGTGCCAAAAGAATAACAGGAAAAAAGGCGTAAGCGGTAATAACTTCGTCACGAGAATTTTCGGAATTTCGAGTGTGAAGAAAATGCCGCCAAGTTCCTGCGCCCACTGTCGCGCGCGCAGAATCCGTGCAATCGTCGAGGGAAAAATCGAGCCGGTGTTCGCGAAAAGCCAAAAGTAGTAAGGCGCGAAAATTAACGCGGCAGGCAGGCCGACTGTCAGCAGCGCGCGCCATTTTTTCTGCGCGAGTAGTCCGAGTCCGAGGAAAGCCGTGAGAAACCAGGCCTCCGGGCGTGTCAAAATCGCGACTCCCAAAATCAAGCCGAGGAAAATTTCCCACCAGAGTGTGCGTGCGCGTTTCAAAATTTCCAAGTAAACCAAAAAACTTCCGAGCACGAGACAGACGAAGAGCGGCGTTTCCATACCTTTCGCCGCCCAAAAGGGCAGCACGAAATTGGTCGCGAGGAGTGCGGCAGCCGTGAGCGAGGCGACGCGATTCTGGGAAATTTTGTGCGCAAACTTAAACGCCAAGACAATCGCGAGCGCGACGAAGAAGCTAGCTAAAATTTTGACTGCCCAGATTATTTGTATGCCAAAAATTTTCCAAACGGGTGCGAGCAGCAGACTCCAAAAGGGCGAAGTCGAACCAGCGGAAAATTGTCCGTTGTAAAAAAAGAACTGACCGTCGGCGATACCGCGTGCGAAAACGAAGTGGATGAAGGCGTCGCCCATGACGACATTCCGTAAAAAATAAACTTGGGCAAACGCCAGCAAAATCAAAAGCGCGAGCCACGCGGAATTCGGAATTCGAGCTAAGAATTTTTTCACGCGAAATACAAAATGGCGAAGACGGCGAACATCCACGCGACGACGCTCGCGAGGAGCGGGAGATCATGAAAAAGTAAATCGGTCGGATTTTCGTGCGCGGACTTGCGTTCAATCAGTAGTAAGTAGCGCAGTAAACCGAAGACGACGATGGGTGCCGTCCAAAAAAAGTTGGCGGATTCGCTCGCCTGAAAGGAGTAAAAAAGATAACTCACCAGAATCGCCGGCAGTAAAATTTTGATCGTTGATTGCAGAAAAGCGGGCGGATATTTCGCGAGGACTTTGCGCGAGACATGTCCGGCTGTCTCGATTTCGCGCAATCTTTTGCCGGCGGCGAGCAGGAGGGCGAGGAGAAAAGTAATCGCGAGCAGCCAACCGGAGAGCGTGACATTGGCAGCGATGCCACCGGCGAAGATTCGCAGAATAAACCCGAGCGAAATGCTGAGCAGGTCGATGATCGCCAAATGCTTCAGCAATAACGAGTAGGCGATTTGTAAAAGAATGTAGCTGCCGACAACCACGATCAATGTTCCAAATTTCGTTGCGAGAAAAAGTGCCGCGAGGAGGAGCGCGCCGCTCAAGACGCTGGCGACTCTTTTCGGCAGTCGCCCGCTGGCGATGGGACGCGTTTTTTTGGTGTGGTGGCGGCGGTCGGATTCACAGTCCAGGATGTCATTCAAAACATAGACGCCACTCGACGCGAGACAGAAAATCCCGAAAGTCGCAGCGACTTTGGCAATCGAATCAAGATTCAAAAACTCGCGCGCGAAAACTAGCGGAACGAAAATTAACAGATTTTTGATCCACTGTTTTGGTCGGAGCGTTTCCAAAATCGCGAAAAACATTGCCGTGATTTTAGCAATTTTTGGCGAGAATTAATCTCAGCTTCTGAGCGCGTGAGAGTTTTTTCACAGCCGCTTCGCGCCGCAACGCTTCCGATTTAGTTAAAAATTTTTCCGTATAAACAATTTTCACTGGTCGGCGTCCGGCAGTATATTTCGCACCTTTGCCCGAATTATGCGCTTTTTCCCGTTCGACGACATCAAGCGTGTAGCCCGCATAAAGCGAGCCGTCGCAGCAGCGCGCGAGATAAAAGAAGTGAGACAAGGAAGGAGTAAGGACTAAGAAGTAAGAACTAAGGACTAAGTTAGTAAGAAGTAAGATTTTTCAAAATCTTTTGATAACTCAAAATATCATTATTGAGTCGAATGATGTGTTTGGTGGCACGGGGTGGAATTGAACCACCGACCTTGGGTTTATGAGTCCCACGCTCTAACCATCTGAGCTACCGTGCCATTTTTTAAGAATTCGTATTTGATGAGTCCCACGCTCTAACCATCTGAGCTACCGTGCCATTTCTTCAAAATTTTTTGCGGACAGATTGAGATTTTCTCACACACGGGCTCATAAGTCTCGTGTGCACCGCGACGACCGTGCCGAGGTTCGCTTATTTTATTAAAATGCTACCCGTGCGACAACCCAAAAAGTCGGCGCTCACAGTTATCTTTTTTGGTGCGTTTTTGGTTGGCAGTGGTCTTGCGGAATTCATCCGGCTTGATTTTCGGATTTTAATTTTCGCTTTAGTTGTCGCGCTGATTCTTAGCTTGTTGCGCGAAAGACTGCCGCTGATTTTATTCGCGACCTGCGCACTTATTGGATTGGTTTTGGGTTTTACGCGTTTTCAGTTTTCTGTGAGTGAGTCACCTGACGCACTGGCACACTTCAATGACCGCGACCATAAAATTGAGCTTGTCGGGACTGTCGCCGAGGAACCGGATCGACGGAGCGACCATGCGAAATACACTATTGAAGCTTCCTCGGTGCGCGATGGTGAGATTGCAGAAAGCGCGAGCGGGCGAGTCTTGATCAAGACGGACTTACTGCCCGAATATTTTTACGGCGACGAACTACGACTGACGGGCAAACTCGAAACACCTTTCGAAACGGACGAATTCAGCTACCGCGATTACCTCGATCGCTTCGGCATCGGCTCAGTGCTTTATCGTCCGAAGATTGAAAAAATTTCCGCCAACAACCGAAATCCGATTTTCACTTGGCTGTTCGCTTTCAAAAAAAGTTTCGAAGATAAGATCAATCAAATTTTTCCTGAGCCGACGGCGAGTCTCGAGGCGGGGCTTTTGATTGGGTCGCGCCGCGGGATTCCGGACGCTGTGCTGGCGGACTTCAATGTCGCCGGACTTACGCACATCATCGCCATCAGCGGTTACAACATTGCGCTCGTGATTGCTTTCATCACTGCGCTCTTCGGTTCATTCGTGCCGCGGAAATTTCAATTTCCACTCGCGGTTGTTTTGGTCACCGCATTCACTCTGCTCGTCGGGGCGGGACCGGCAGTCGTGCGCGCAGCCATCATGGGCTTGCTCGCTTTCTTCGCGCTGACGAGCGGGCGGCAGTATCATGTCGGTCTCGCTTTCGTGCTTACGGCAGCAGCGATGGTTTTTTGGAATCCGAAAATTTTGCTGCACGATGTTTCTTTCCAGCTCTCTTTCGCCGCGGTCGCCGGCTTAATCTTCGTCGGTCCAATCCTGGAAAAATATTTCGCCAAAGTCCCGAATAAGTTTGCGATTCGCGACAGTCTTCTTCTCACACTGTCCGCGCAAATTACGGCTGTGCCACTCATCGTCTTTTACTTCGCGCGGCTGTCGCTCGTCGCGCCACTCGCGAATCTGCTCGTCGCGCCGGCAATCCCACTCGCGATGTTGACGGGATTCATCGCGGTCGGACTCGGCGCGATTTTTCTCCCGGCAGGCATGCTCGTCGGTTTCGTCGCCTACGGTTTGCTTGAATATATTCTTTTCGTCGCGCGAGAATTGGCAGCGCTGCCGCTCGCGAGCGTCGAGGTGGGGAATTTCGGAATTGCAGCAGTGGTGCTTTATTATCTCGCGCTGATTGGTTTTTTGGCTTGGAGGAATAAGAAAGTTGCTCAACAGGAAAAGGTTATAATTTGACGAAACAGCAAATAGACTTAAAATACAAGCTTATAATTTTAAAAAATGAATAATGCGAATACGCTAAAGACCGATGTCGAAGTTCTGCCAGCAGAAGACAAGGAAATTTTCAAGGGTCACCGGGTTAATGAGGGGTCACGCGCTGCTGCGAGGATTGATCAAGTCTTGAAATTTCTTTCTAAACGCAAAGTAAATATCAGCCGGGAAGATCTTCATGAATTAAGTACTAAGATCGGAAAAGACTTTTTCGCCGCCCATGAAAGCGACTCTGATTGGTACGAGGGTCCGGATAACTATTATCAGAAAGGACGAGGATTTGAGGCGATTGAAATCGAAGAAAATTCTGTTGATGTGCCCGGGATTCAAGTGCTCGGAGTGTCTGCTAAAAATCGTGACACTGGTCGTAGTTTTTGCGCCAATCCGCGTGTTGTTTGCAAATCAGACAATGATAAATTATTGTGGATGCTGCTTGAATTATTGGGACGAGAATACTTAAATTTTCTCGACGATGGTCATTCCTTGGAGTTTGGTAGTTTTAAGTTGCTACTAGAAGAAGAACAACTTGTAGAAAAGCTCCAAGAGATGTTGGCTAGATTGAGAGGCAGAGAGCAAGTAGCAAAAATTATTTAGTCTGCTTTTTCTTGAAATTAGCACCGATGTTTTTGAGGGACTAAACAAAAGAGCCGAATAATAGCTAGTTTACAAAATTTCTCAGCACTTCACCGCTACACGGCGGACAGCGGCGGCGACTTTTTTCGCGACGGTTTTGTCGAGCGCGCTCGGCACGATTTTATTCGCCGAGGGATTTGGCACGCAACGCGCGATGGCGAGCGCGACTTCCATTTTCACTTTCTCGGTAATCCAGCAGCGGCAGTCGAGCGCCCCGCGGAAAATTCCGGGGAAGGCGAGGACATTATTAATCTGATTCGGGAAGTCGGAACGACCAGTCGCGATGACAGCGGCACCAGCTTTCTTCGCAGCGTCGGGGAGAATTTCTGGATCGGGATTCGCCATCGCGAAGATGATTGCCTTGTCCGCCATCGACTGCACCATTTTCGGCGTGACGGCGTCTTTCGCGCTCACACCGATGAAGACATCGGCGCCTTTGAGCGCGTCGGCGAGCGAGCCTTTTGTCATCGAGCGATTCGTCACTTTCGCGAGCTCAACTTTGAAATGATTCATGTTGTCCTGGCGACCTTCGTAAATCGCACCCGCGCGGTCGCACATCACGACATCCTTCACGCCGTATTTCAAAAGCAATTTCGCGCACGCCGTGCCGGCTGCACCGGCGCCATTAAACACGACATGCAGGTCGGCGATTTTTTTGCCGACGACTTTCGCGGCGTTGATGAGTCCGGCGAGCACGACGATGGCAGTGCCGTGTTGGTCATCGTGAAAAATTGGAATTTTGGGCAGGCGTTTTTTCAGTTCATTTTCAATCTCGAAACAGCGCGGCGCAGAGATGTCTTCCAAATTTATTCCACCGTAAGCTGGTGCGATTTTCGTCACGATTTCGATGATTTCTTTGGGATCTTTCGTCGAGAGACAGATGGGCACGCAGTCCACGCCGCCGAACATTTTGAACAAAACCGATTTACCTTCCATCACTGGCAGCGCGGCTTCCGGTCCGATGTCGCCGAGTCCGAGCACGGCTGTGCCATCTGTGACGATCATGATCGTGTTGCCCTTCCAGCAATAATCGTAAGCCTTTTCGATGTCTTGCGCGATTTCGAGACAAGGTTTCGCGACGCCGGGCGTGTAGGCGAGACCGAGCTCTTCTTTGCTGCGGATTTTTTTCTTCAGACTAATTTCGATCTTGCCACGCAGCTTGCGATGGTAGTCGAGCGCGAGTTTTTTGAGGTCAGACATAATAAGGAGTAAGGATTAAGGATTAAGAAGTAAGCTATTTTTGTAAAAATTCAAAAGCCTGGTTGGCGGCGTGCGCGCCTTCGGCGACACCGGTGATGGCCTGTTTCCAATCAGCATCGGTGACATCGCCTGCTGCGAAAACCCCGGCGATATTCGTACGGGCGAAACGATCAATTTTGATTTCACCTTTTTCGTTCAAGGTGATGCCTAATTTTTTCGCGAGCTCATTGCGCGGGAGTCGTCCGATCTCGATGAAAATGCCGTCAAGTTTTATTTTTTCGCCTGAGTCCAATTTCACCCCTTCGACTTTTTCTTGCCCGAAAATTTCAACAACATTCACACAACACTTGGTTTCGATATTTTTTTTCGAATCGAGTCGGCGCAAATTAATCGGTTCGGCGCCTAGATTTTTTCCGCGGTACAAGATCCAAACTTTTGCTGCGTGTTCTGCGGCAATCAAACTTTCCTTCACCGCTGAGTCGCTTCCGCCGACGAGGGCGACGGTTTTGCCTTTGTAAAAAGGTGCATCGCAGGTCGCGCAATAGCTCACGCCTTTGTGTTCGAATTCCGCCGAGCCGGGGACTTCCAGCTTGCGATGCTCGGTGCCGGTCGCGAGAATAATTGTTTTTGCTTCGAACACTTCCTGTTTAGTTTTGACGCGAAAACCCTGCGGGATTTTTTCGACTGATTCGACGCGCGTACTGCGAAAATCCGCCCCTAAACCTTTGGCGTGGTCGAGCAGATTTTGGGCGAGCTGAAATCCGCTTAAACTTTTGGACCCGGGATAATTCTCAACGAGATGCGTGAGCGTGATGGTCCCGCCCTCGGCGTCGCCGATGACCAGAGTCTGCATCTCAAAACGGCGCGCATAAATCGCCGCGCCGCAACCAGCGACTCCACTGCCGATGATGATCAAGTCGTACATGTTGCTGCTGATTTTACCGGAAAATATCTTGCCATGAAATCACGACGAGCAGTGTGAGCAAGAGAATATAGCCCGCCGCATGGATTTTGGCTTCTAATTTCACACTCGGTTTTTTGCGGAAAATTCCCTCGAAAATCAGAAACAAAAGTCGGCCGCCGTCGAGCGCAGGAATGGGCAGGATATTGAAAATGGCGAGCGTGATCGAGAGCAGCGCGGCGAAATTGAGCAGCGCGAGTAGGCTGCTCGCCCGGTAATAAGTTTCTTTCGCGATGGCGACCGGTCCGCCGATACCCTCGGGCATCTGTCCGTGAATCAGTCCGCCGAAAAGTCCGCCGATTGATTGGACGATTAGGACCGTGAGTCGTCCGGTCTCCTTGCCGGCTTCGATGATTGAAATTGGGAAAGGATAACGCAGCTCGATAGCCGTGAGCGGTCCGGAAATTTCCACGCCGATTTCGCCAGCAGCATTCGGTGTGAGTGTTGTCTCGAGGGTCGCTTTGCGACGAATGATGGAAATCAGAGTGGGTTCATTCGCATGTTTCCGCAGCAGACTTTTGAATCCGTCAGCATCGGCAAAATTTTCACCATTTACAGCTGAGATGAAATCGTAAGGTTTCAGCTCGCTTTGCGCTGCTGCACTGTCTGGCAGCACTTTACTCACGAGCATGCCGAGCGGTTCTGAGCTGACGAATTCCGCCTGGGGATTCCCCGTGAGTGTCGCGTCGATCTGGTCGCTCGGAGTGAGCACAGTCATCCCGACCGAAAAAACAATCGCGAGCAGGACGAAGCCAGTCAATAAATTCATCGTCACGCCGGCGCAGACGATCACGATGCGCTGCCAAACTTTTTTCGTCGCGAAAGAATCTTTCCCTTGCAAAAATTTCCGCTCGCTCGCGTCCTCGCCTTTCATCCTGACGAAGCCGCCGAGCGGCAACCAATTCAAAGTGTATTCGGTTTTCTTCTTGTCGCGCCAAAGTTTCTTCGCTTGTGGCGGGAGACCGAGTCCGAATTCTTCAACCTTCACACTGAAAAATCGCGCCATCGTAAAGTGACCGAATTCGTGCACCAAGATCAGCAAAGAAAAAATAACGATAAAAGCGATGATGGCAGCGAAAAGCATAAGGTGATTTTATCAGATTTTAGGATTGCGCTTTTGTTTTCGAATCAGCCTTTGTTTTTCCTGCGCATTAGTTTTGCGAGCTTGGTTTTCTGCGACAAAGACTATCACCGAAAAAACAACGATAAACATGGCACCAATCGCAATAATTAAGACCAGCAGCACAGAGCAAGCTTATCAAATTTTCAGCATCTCGTCGGTCTTTTGCTTGGCGGTTGCTTCGATTTGTTCGTTGGTCACATTGATTTTTTCCTGCAGTTTCTTATCGAAGAGTTTTTCTTCGTCTTCGCCGATTTCCTCAGTCTCTGTCGCCGCCTTGGCTTTTTTCCGTAAATCCTCGCGGATGCGGCGCACCGCAATTTTCGCGTTTTCGGCGAACTCGCTGACGAGCTTCGTGAGAGTTTTGCGGCGTTCCTCCGTGAGCGGCGGGATATTCAGAATAATTCGCAAGCCGTCATTATTCGGATTCAATCCGAGCGCGGAATCGCGCAGACCTTTTTCGACAGCCGCGAGATTTGATTTGTCCCAGGGTTCGATGAAAATGGTTTTCGGATCGGGGATGCCAATGTTCGCGATATTGCGGATTGGCTGCGAGGCGCCGTAAATCTCCACTTGTAAATTTTCCACTAGTGTTGCGCTCGCACGACCGATTTGCAATCCGCTGAGCTCAGTCTTGAGCCGTTCCAGCGCTTTCGCGAGATGGTCGTCGGCGAGGTCGAGAAGTTCAGAAATACTCATTGTTGGGTAGTGTTAGTGGGTAGTGTTAGTGTTAGTTTTTACCGTAAATTAGGCTGCCGATATTCTCGCCCGCCACGGCTTTTTTTAAAAGTCCCGTTTTGGCGAAATTGAAAACGCGGATGGGAACATTTTTCTGCGCCAAAATTTCAAAAGCCTCGCGATCCATTACGCCGAGATTTTGCGCGAGGACTTCGGCGAAGCTGACTTTTTTCAAAAGCTTGGCCGACTTCGCTTGGCGCGGGTCGCGGTCGAAGACCCCGGCGACATTCGTCGCCTTCACGACCAGCTCACAACCGAGCTCCACCGCGCGCAGTGCCGCGGCGGTGTCCGTCGTCACGCCGGACTTCCCGGTGCCACCCGCGAGAATGGCGACGCCTTTTCGCTCCAAAAATTTACGCGCTGCTCGGGCGGAATATTTTTCCGCGAGCTCATCCGCGATTTTCACCGCGGAAAATACTTTCACGCGCAGTCCGAGTGCCGCGAGCGTGTTTTTCAAAACCACGGCATTAAACACCGTCGCCGTCATGCCAAGGAAATCCGACTCGACGCGCCCGATTGCCAAATTTTTCTTGTCGCGGAAACGCCAAATATTTCCACCGCCGATGACGATGGCGAGTGAACATTTTTCCGCGGCGGCGGCGATTTCACGCATAGTTCTTTGTAAAATTTTCGCCTCGACACCACCACTGCCTAGCGCTTCACCCGATAATTTCAGCAGGATTTTCTTCATTTCAGACGAGTAGGAATTTTTTGTTTGCCAATAATTTCTGCGCTGCCTTCGCGCGCACGAATGATTTCAGCATGTTTTCCATTCACCAAAATTTCCGCTGGGCGCGCGCGAGTGTTGTAATTGCTCGCCATGCCAAAACCGTAGGCACCAGCATCGAGCAGCACGAGTAAATCTTTTTCCTCTAATCTCGGCAGCAGGCGGTCACGCGCGAGCTGATCCGTGTTTTCACAAATCGGTCCAACGACCGAGACAGTTTGCGAATTCTTCTTTTCCAATTTTCCATCGACCAAAATCTCGTGCCAGGCATCGTAGAGCATTGGTCTTAAAAGCGTCTGCATGCCAGCATCCACACCGACAAAAATTTTCGCCGCTGGCTTGATCGTGTTCACGCGCGTCAATAAAATTCCGGCGTCGCCGACGAGATAACGACCGGGCTCGAGCATCAGCTTCGGCTTGCCGAGTCCAAATTTTTTCACACCGGCGCTGAAGACCTCAGCGGTTTTTTTAATTGCTTGTTCGAGGTCGAGAATTTTTTCATTCGTGCGATAGGGAATGCCGAGTCCGCCGCCCAAGTCAATGAATTCAAATTCGATGCCAACTTTTTGGCGAATCACGCCGGCGAATTCCAAAAGCTTCTGCGTCGCGCTTGGAAAGTAATTCTCATCGAGCACGCAGCTGCCCGTCATCATGTGTAGTCCGAACTTTTTCACCCCGGCTTTTTTCGCGATTTGAAAAGCTTTAGCTGCGTTTGCCAAACTTTCGCCAAATTTCGCGTCTTTGCCCGCGAAGACCAGCTTCTTAATTTTGCCGCCGGAAATTCCCGGGTTCACGCGCATTGAAAAGAGCGGCGGTTTTCCAAATTTCAAAAGTCGCGTCGCGGCGGAAAGTGAATCGACATTGATGGCGATGCCTGCTTTCAGTCCGAATTTCAGTTCCTCGTCAGAGTGGAAAACGCCGGAGTACAAAATTTTATCTTTGGCGAAGCCGACTTTTCGCGCGAGCTCGATTTCAAACGGTCCCGCCGCATCGGCTCCCAAATTTTCACTGCGCAAAATGGAAAGCACCGAAAGATTGTTGTTCGCCTTCACGGCGTAATAAAGCGCAGAGTGTGGCATGAATTTCGCGAGCGCAGTTTTGACGCGGCGCGCATTCGCGCGAATTCGACTTTCGGAATAAACATAAAGCGGCGTGTCGAACTTCTCCGCCAAACTCTTCGTGCTCACTTGCTCAACAAAAATTTTGCCAGTCCGCGCTGACAAAAAATCGCGGTTGCGAAAAAATTTATTGTTGCTCAGCATCGGTCGGAGGATTAGCAGTGCTCTTGTCAGGATTCGTCGCACTGAGTAGGCGATTGTAATTTCGCGCGGCGAGTACGCCCGCCGGTCCATTCGAATCAAGCTCGAAAGCATCATGGTAGGCAGTGAGCGCCGCAGCCGTCTTGCCACTTTTTTCAAAAACTTGTCCGAGGTTGTAATACGGCCACGGTGATTTCGGATCAAGCTGGATGGCGTGTTCGAGCTGCGTGCGCGCCTTCGCGAGCTGATTATTTTTCAGACTGACCCAGCCGGCGAGATTCCACGCCGGGCTTGATTCGGGTAGGCGCGTGACGGCGAGACTCGCGACAGCCCAAGCTTTCTGTCCGTCATTGAGCTTCTCGAGGTACAGTGAAATCGCGCGCGTGAAGTCGTCAATCGAGGCGGACTCGTCAGCATTAATTTTCTCCGACAGTAGATCGGCGGCGGCGCGGTACTTGCCACTCGTCAAATAAATTTCAATCAGCTTCTCGTCGAGGTCGTCCGGCTCGAAGTGATTGCCCCGGGCGAGCAGGAAAAATTTTTCCGCGTCGTCCCAATTTTTCAGCTCGAAACTCACGAGCCCGAGGAAATACTGCGTCTCCGGTTTGCCCGAGTCGAGCGCGTAGGCCGTCTGCCACGACTCGCGGGCGAGCTCGAATTTTTGTTCGGCGAATTGGGCGTAGCCAGTCAAAATCCAGGCATCGCGATAATTCGCGTCGTCTTCCAGCACGGGACCGATTTTCGCCAGGGCGAGCTGGTACTCACCAATTGCGACGAAAGCGCGCGTGAGCAGTGCGTCGAGATGTGTTTTGGGCGAGTCGGTGTACTTGCTGTACTCGTCGAAGGCAGCGAGAATCTCCGGCGCGCGGGCGTCCGTCGTCGCCTGCAAAAGCTTCACGGCTTCATCGCGTCGGTCGAAGAATGCTGCCATTGCGCCGCTCCAAAAACCAGCTTTGTCGCCAGCTTGAGAGAAGGCTCTTTCTGCCTCTAGGAAATTATTTTCGCGCAAAAATATAATTCCCCGCAATATAGAAATATCCGGATTGTTGGCATCGAGCTGTTCGGCAGCAAGGAGATTGGCGCGTGCCTTCTCGAAATCTTGTAGCTGGACCTCAGCCTCGGCGAGATTCAGCAGTGGTCCAATCGCGCTTGGTTCGAGTGTCACAGCTGCCGCGAATTCACTTGCGGCTTGCTCGTAATTTTCGAGTGCCAAAAACTCCGCGCCGAAGCGCATGTGTTCAGTAAAATTTTTACCACGCGCCACTGGTGCGGCGATAGCGGTAGTTGTTCCCGCCGTTTTTGTCGTCGTCGGAGCGACTGTCGTATCGTTATTCACCGAAGTCGTGGCGACGGGCGGAATCGCTGTATCTGCCGGAGCTCCAGTTTTCTGAAAACTACTGACGACAATCCACACGGAAATCGAGACGATCAGAACCGCAAGCGCGATAGCGAGGCCAAGGAGATGTTTTCGCACCCACGCAGTTTAACTTATTAAATCGTGACTTCGTAAATTTTTTGTGAGTCGACGACATAAATCTTTTGCTCTGCTGGATCTACCCAGAAATCACGCACTTCCTTGAGGTCTTGGAAGAGATACTGCATGTTATAGGTCAGTGCACGATTTTCGCTGCCAGCTTCCGGTGGGTCTTTGTAGAAGCGCAGGATGCGTTTGTTGATCGGATCCAACACATAGACAAATTTGAGTGCGTCATTCGTGAAAATTTTGGTCGGGTTGGTCCATTTGTCTGCTGGCAAATCCGAAATAGTGAGTGGCATGCGTTGACCTTTGCGGACACGAATGATGTCGTTCGACATGTCGTTGTCCAGATCATTCGCAAGCAGCCAAATATCGCCGTCAATCGAGATCGAGACCGCTTTCGTGAGGTCGGCATTTTCATTGTAGGTCGTTGCCGGACCATAGTTGTCACGGTTGCGTTGGTATTTCCAAATTTGATTATTAATCGGATCAAGCATGTAGAGATACTGAGAATAAGTCGCGAAATCAACACCGGATTTCCAAGTCTCGTCGGTAGTATCTGCGCTAGTTGCCGTACCGTCACGCCACTCGATGATTTTCGAGTCGGCGGTGAGGAAGGTGATGGCGTCGCGGTCGGCAAAATAATTGGCAGCGCGAATCGTGCTGGTCGCGTCGATAGTCTGCGGCGCGGAAATCACATCGAGTGTGGTGTCAAAAATAGCATGTGCGTCGAAGGCAATTTTGCGACCGTGGTAATCCTCAAGTCCGGCGAGTGAAGCTTCCGGAACGGCTTTCGAGATATCAGCGAGCGGAGTCAGCTTCGAGTAGCGGCGGATATTGTCGAGCTCGTCGCGCATGGCCTGAATTTCCAAAATCTTGGTGTTGGCTTCATCGATCGCGAGTCCGGATTTCACGAGGTCGGTCGCTGTCGTTTCGGCGGTTTTCAAAAGGTCATAGGCTTGGGCTTTGTCACCGATGTTGCGGCGAGTCTTCGCCATGTCGATATTCGTTTGCACATTTTCGAGTGCGGTCTGAACCTCTTCCATCTTCACACTCGAGCGTTTGCCAGCGAGCGTCCACGACACTGACAGCAAAATCAAAATTGAAACGACAAGGAAGCCGAGAATCACATAATTTTTATCGATATTCAAATTTTTGGCGTTCGGCACGCGCGTGCCCTCCGGCAGTCTGTCGCGCAACCAATTCACACCGTGATTGACATGCTTAGTCACGCGGACGAGCAAATCTTTTTTACCGTCAGCAGTGACCGGGACGGCGCTTGCCCGCGCTGCGATTGCCTCAGTCACGGTGTCGAGTGCGAGAATTCCGGTCGTCTGCGCACCTTCCAGTACGATGATTTCATCAAGCTCCTCGAGCGCACTCGCGATTTCTTTGTGTGGCGAGAAAATTTTTGTGAGTTCGTTTTTCGTCGCGTAACGCAGCAAGCGTTCCGTCGCGAGTAAAACCTTGTCACGGTTCTCCGTGCGTCCGCTCGCGATATTTACAAACGCGTCGACCGCAGTCGCATCGCCCGAGAGCCCTTCGGTCACAGTCGTGAGTGCGCCTTTACGAATCAGATACGCCTCGGCTTCGCCGGCTTGAGTGACATGTAATTCGCGTCCGCTCAAGAATCCAATCACTGCGTTCAGCCGACCGAGATTTTTATTCGACAGACTTTCGCGGAATTCTGCGACGACGGCATTCACCTCCTTGAGCGCGGTTTCGAATCTTTCGTAGGCGTCTTGATCGGGACCGACAAAACAAATTTCCTGCAGTGTCTGGAAAATTGTGCGAATCAAATCTTCGCCACCGCTCGGACGATCCGCGAGCTCGATAATCGCAAAGACTTCTTCGCGGGGCATTTCGCCGCTGCCATCTCGTGCGTAAGAAAAACTCCGAATGAGTGTTTGCGAATCGGTACCGAGACGCAGCTCTTCGGAAATTGTGTGGAGGGAAGCCATTTTTTTGAGAGCGATTAAATGCTTTGCTGAATTTTAAAGCGGGGCACAAGCTAAAGCAAACTTCGACTCCTGGGACACATAGCATGGAACATGGAAGGTCATTGGGTCATGGGTCATTTGGTTCGGAGGGTCACTAAGTCGTTAAGTCATTGGTCGTTTGGTTCGGAGGGTCATTGGTCAGTTGGTCTCTAAACTGAATTTAGAAACATTGGAGCATGGAACACGAAGTATTGAGCATTGAGCATGTAAATTCCGTAAATTGGAAAATTTCCTAAACCGTCAGGGTTTCAATGTTTTTGAGTTTCGAGAAAAGTCATAGAGACTTGCTCGATTTCCGGTAAAATTACTTTCGTGGCGACAAAAAAAACCCTAATTATCGACAACTACGACTCCTTCACCTTTAATTTGTTCCAACTTATCGGCGAGCTGAAGGGCTGTCCGGTTGTTTTTCGCAATGACGAACTTTCACTCGAAAAGATTCGCGCGCTCTCTCCGAGTCACATCGTGATTTCCCCCGGCCCCGGACGACCCGACGATTCCGCGTACTTTGGCGTCAATTCCGCCGTGATTCGGGAAATGACTGACACGCCGATTCTTGGGGTTTGCCTCGGGCATCAGGGGATTTGCCACACTCTCGGTGGCAAAGTCGTGCGCGCGCCGCAGGTCATGCACGGCAAAACTTCCGCAATCAGCCACAACCAAAAAGGTTTGTTCCGCGGGATTCCTTCACCACTCACGGGGATGCGTTACCATTCCTTAATCGTCGAGCGCGCCAGTCTGCCGCCGGAACTCACAATCACTGCCTACGAAGAAAAATCCAAAATTGTGATGGCAGTCGAGCATGTCACGCGTCCACTTTTTGGTATTCAATTTCATCCCGAATCAGTCGGGACGCCAGCGGGTAAAAAAATTCTCGCGAATTTTTTGGCGGTCTGTTAAGTCATTAAGTCGTTAAGTTTTGTGCCGGTTCGAATTTGTAATTTGAACTAACAGAAAAACGAACGGTTCATTTATAAACTTGAACTTGCGGGAGTCTGCCAATTTTTACAATTTTTAATTTTATAAATAAATCCAAAATCCAAATTTTTAAAAATTAGAAAATTAAAAATTACCCCCCAGAGCTTGCTCCGGTTCGAATTTGTAATTCGAAAATTACGAGATTTGAAAATTTAAAATTCGGCGCAATTCGAATCGCTAGTCCGGGGAAACCCAGTGCGTTTTCAAATCTCGCTACTGCTGCCTGTGCCAATCGACCCGAAGAGTGGCGGAGTGTTGTTTTGAACTCGCGCATCGTATTCCACTACGAAGGAAGCGTTGCTGGTTGTGGCCGGATTATTCGCACGCACACCACTCGAGCTCGGATAAAAAGTACGCAGATAAGCAAAATCATAAATGCGGGCTATTTCGCGGGAGCTGCAAGTTATCCCGTGTGGGCACTCGTAGGTTGGAACTTTGTCTGATCCGCCAATTGTATTGGCAGTTGCCAGCAATCCCTTCCAATAAAGCTGATTACGCAATTCATAGCTGCGGTCGCAGAAACCCGCGCTGCCGTCGCAGGACGGACTTGGATCTTCGACAAACTGACCCTGGGAGTTGACTGAAATCACGCTGCCTTCAGCATAAACCGCGCCGACGAGATTCGTCACGCTTGGATCAATGTAAATATTTCCGCCTTCACCTGTGCCGTTTTTCAAAATAATAACTCCGAAAGAGCTTGCATTGGATGGATACTTCAAATTTGACTTGATGTAGAGATTGCCGCCTTCGACCAAGAGCGTGCGTGCGTTGTTTGGTAATTCACCGCTCGTCAGATTGAGTGTGACATCGCTGCCTTTGAAGTAGAGCACGCCGTTGTCACTGAATCTGCAGCTCAGTGAATCAAATTGACTTGCACTTGTAATCAGGGCGTCGCTGGCGCTGCAGGCCCTGCTGGAGTTGGCACGAATTGGGGCGAGGGTACGGTTCATTGCTTCGCGGAATTCGCTTTGGAAGAAGTTTCCGATGGACTGATTGACATCAGCAGAGGTGCCACTATTTGAGTGCAGCGAACCGATAATTTCAACGCTGGCGTTGCGCTCAGCCGGGTCGTTTGTCAGCAGCCCGCTGTTGTGGCAAATCTCTTGTCCTGCAATGTTGTAGCACAAGAAAGTTCTGAGAGTTGTAATCAAACTTGCCGGAGCGGTCGGCACCATTAAATCAGGAGTTGCGTGAAAAATTAGCGAGTCATCGGTGTAGTCCGCCACGATTCCGCCAATCCAGCTACTTAAATTTTTCAAAGTTGCATCGAAAACAGAATCACCGTTTGTATCCAAAGTTATCCCCTCGGTGAGACCAGTGCTGCTGCCTGCGGCTACAATTTCACCATTATCCCACAGCACGATAGCTGGGTCGCCGCTGTCGAGCGCGATGCCAATTTCCGGACTTGTGACGCCGATGTTGACACTTTGATTTTGGAGACTTGCACGAAAGTTTTTTTCCGTATTGACGGCAATACTATTTACGCCGTCCGGATCAGGGGCGAAATTAGATCCATCCCAGATAAGCGCGATGGGTTCGGCAATAAGAGTTGGGCTGAAAGCAAAAATACGCAGCGGGTCGGAGTTCGGCACATCACTAGAATATTCTCCCACGCCAGAGTAGCCATTGAGCGCTTCGACGGTCAAATTTATTTTGTCGAAATTAAGATTGATGCCGTTGCTCGAGATCGGATCGTAACCGACGCTTGTCGGAGCGAGCGAGGCGACATCGATTTGGAAAATACCATCGCCATTGTTAGCTTCCGTAAAAACAGGAGTGGTGTTGCCGCCAGCTTGATTTAGTGCAAATTCACTTGATCTAAAAATTGCCGAATCACCAGTGCCAGCGAGCTGGTTAAGTTTGGTTGTGTTTATGAAGTCAAACCGTGTATTTACGCGTTTGATTCCGTCGACCGAGATGACAGGATTGCCGAATCGATCGGCGAGTGTGACACCTACGGTGTGATTTTCTACACCATCGGAAATTTTTCTGTCAGAGGTAAATCCAAACCTAGAAGGACAGTTGCTGCTCGGGTGAGCATTCGAACAATCTGAGCTGTTCCACACGGGAGCATTCGCGACTACTTGAAAGAAAGCATTGAAAGGAACATTGTTTGCGCAGTTGTTGTTTGTGTCGCAGGCGGTGTAGGTCACAATGTAATCAGCAGGAGCGTGCAGATCGAGATTGCTGATGGTGACACCTGCAGTTTTCGCAGCATCGTCAAAATCGGTAGCAGAATAAGTTTGCGGGTTACCGCTGGCATCAGTGATGCTTACTGTAGCAGAGGCAATCGGGAAATCATCATCTTGGAATGATAAATAATCACTGTGACCATCTGTCGTAGCGATTATTCGATTAGGAGTTGTGAGCACGGGAGAAATACTGGCTGGTTGCTGTGGCGTTAAATCCTCATCCGTTCCCATGTAGACAGCGTAACCGTAGCCGTCAAAACCAGGGACAGAGCTTGGAGAGAGCTCTTTTGATAATGGGTCACAAAAACTGATGTAACCGACTTGGTCGCTGTAGGCGAAACCGCAGAAATAGGCTCTGTCGTTGTAATAGCGTACGCCAGGATTGAAAGAGTTGGGCGTAGCCTCCGCGAAATAAGTCGTGCCAAAATTATAAGGCGAAATGCCGCTGCCATTGGAAGATCCAAGCATTTCTGTGACACTCAGGGTGTCCACTGGGGCGTCCATTTGGAGCCCGTTCATACTGAGCCAACCATAATTGCTCGAATAAGCTTCGCCGGAAAAATTGCCCGTGATTGGATTGTATTCCGTTTGGTAAGCTGTCGTGCCACACGCATCGCTCATGGTTGTCACGCCGCCAGATTTACCGACTGGTTGAGTATTGCCGGCGCCATCGCAATAAAAATTAATCCAGCCGATGTTTGGGCTGTAGGCCTGTCCCCACATGACCTCGGTGCCGATGGGCTGGTTTAGATAGGCTTTTAGGTTGGCAAAATTCAGCTGCGGTACAAACGCAATCACCAATAGGAGTGCGAGCAGCGCGAATTGCAAAACCCGTTTTTTAGTTGGCGACTTCATGTTTTGGAATTAAATCAACATAATTTTGGCAGCGCGATTTGAGTCTCTCGTTAACAATTTGCGGGCAAATTTCGATGTTTCTGGTGACAATCGCCGTTTGAAAATAAACTTCGTCACGACAATTTTGAGCCGAAACTTCGTTTTCGATTGCGGCGCAGCGGTCTGTATCTTTCGTCTGTAGGGCAGATTTGTAAGCTACGAGCTCTTCGTCACTAGCTTGCATAGTCTTACTACTTTGATAATTTTGGCTTTTGGCGATAGTGACAAACTCCTCCGGACTGGGAGTTAGCTCGACAGGCGCACTATCTACAGCTTGATTTGTTTGAGAATTTGTAATTTTTGGGTTGGACTGCTGCTTAGCACCGCTCTGGTCAGCATTGACCTGTAGTAAATCAAAAACATTTTCTTCGACAGGTGTCTCGATTGGCTTATTTTCTAAGCTATACTCAAGTCGGAAATCATCACCGTTTTTGATTTTGGCGTTTTCACGATTGACTGGCAAAAAAGCAGCGACAATTGCGACCACGATTGTAATCGTCACAAAAGTGAAGATTGTGGTGGGAAGAGAGGAAGAATCAGCCATTTGATTGTGGTGAGTGCTTGGCGAATTTTAACAAGTCTTTATTTGAAATGCACAATTTTTTATTCGACTTCCATCGTTAGAAAATTCACGCTAAAATCCCATTCCAAAATAACCCCATCAAATGTTCAAAATTTTTATCGCCGACGGACTTTCCGCTAAAACAGTCGATTTTTTCCGCGCCCAAAAAGACTGCGAAGTCGAAGTCGAGACTGGGCTTTCCGAGGAAAAATTAGTCGCCAAGATTCCGGCGTTCGATGCTTTGGTCGTACGCAGCGCGACGACAGTGACGCCGGCGATTATTGCCGCGGGCAAAAATTTGAAAATCATCGGTCGCGCCGGTGCGGGCACAGATAATATCGACAAGAAAGCGGCGACGGCGGCTGGTGTGCTCGTCGTGAATGCGCCGACGGGGAATTTGACTAGTGTTGCTGAGCTCGTTTTCGGTCAAATTTTTTGCGCATTCCGCCGTTTGCCGGAAGCAAACATCTCCACCAAAAATGGCGAATGGAAAAAAGACGCACTCGGTAAAGTCGGTCGTGAGCTCGACGGCAAGACACTCGGCATCGTCGGCCTCGGCAAGATCGGTCAGCTCGTCGCAGAACGCGCGAAAGGCTTCAATCTCAAAGTCCTCGCTTACGATCCGGTTGTGACGGCGGAGATTGCCGATGCGGTTGGCGCGGAGCTCGTCGAGCTCGAAACCCTGCTCAAAAATTCCGATGTGATTACTTTGCATGTTCCGCTGATTCCTCAAACTAAAAATTTAATTTCGACCAAACAGTTCGCCATGCTGAAATCCGACGCGATGATTTTGAATCTCGCGCGCGGTGGAGTCATCGACGAAGAGGCGCTGCTCGCCTGGCTGCAAAAAAATCCTAAAGCTTTCGCCGCACTCGACACTTTCGTCGTCGAGCCGGTCGCGGCGGAAAATCCGCTGCTCGCACTGCCCAACTTTTTCGTCACGCCGCACCTCGGCGCTTCGACGATTGAAGCGCAGGAAAAAGTCGGACTCCAGCTCGCCGATCAAGTTGTCCGCGCACTGCGCGGTGAGGTCGTCGAATACATCGTTAATTTGCCGGCGCGGGATGGCGGGAGTCTCAAAGATCAAAAAATCTGGAATGAATTGGCCGAAAAAATCGCGCGGCTCACAGCGCAGATGCTCGGCGGTGCGAAATTGAAAAAAGCGACGCTGACTTTCACGGGCGAGATTGCCGCGGCTGATGCCAAGATGCCAGAGGCTTCGATTTTGAAAGGTCTGCTCGAGACGCTCACCGATGCGACGAATGTTAATTTCACCAATGCGAGCGAACTGGCTGAGAAGCAGGGACTCAAGTTGACGATTGAAAAAGAAAAAAATTCGGAAAATTACAAAAGCCAAATCGGACTCAAATTGGCAGCGGAAAAATTAACGGTCGAAGTGCGTGGCACAATCGTCGAAGGTGAGCCGCGAATTACTTTGGTTCAGAATTTCAAAGTCAATTTCCGGCCAAATGAACACTTGCTCCTGACTCGCCACCATGACCAACCCGGCATCATCGGACGCGTCGGCACACTGCTCGGCGAAAATTCCATCAATATCGCCAATATGGATCTTGGTCGCAATGAAGTCGGTGGCGAAGCACTCATGATTCTCGATGTCGATGATGCGATTCCCGAGAGCCTGCTCGCCGAGCTCAAAAGCTGGGATGATTTCGACGAGGTGATTTGCGCCGATTTGTAATTTAAATTTTCCACTATGCACTGCAAAACTCCGCCGCAAAAATGTTTCGGCATCGCGACCATCGTTTTCACGATCACGACCGCACTCATTTTGTTGACCGCGATTTGGGTCGTTCGCCCGGAGGATCATCAAATTCTCGGTCAGCTAATCGCGACCTCGATTACATTCGCCGCTTTTTCGTTTGTGTTTTTCCTGGTGACGACTTTTTGGAAGAAATGAAAAAACTATTCATTTGAATATTTAACCCAATCCGGAAAATAGAAACGCTTGCCTCCTTTAGGGACGGCTTCATTACAATTTCTAGTAAGAGCCTGCAAACTTCGATCCGCCACATAATTTTTTTCTTTAAGTATTTTCATCATAATCGCCGGAAGTTGGTTTTTGTTTTGTTTTAAATAGTCGGGGAGATTCAGTATGTTGAGAACTACACTCTGGTCGGGATCTTCGCCAAGAAGCTTGCTGTTGACATCGCTCCAGTGGGACACCAATTTTATTGTTCCAGGTGCCCGTTTGTCTCCTCTTTTTTCTTTCAATAAGTATATCGCCTGCTGATACATAGTCTCTGTGAGGCTGTCGCTAAAATTCTTATCAAAGCGCTCAGATAGTGTCATTGCCTCCTTGTCTTTTTCTACCTTGGCCTTCATGGTATCGAGAGTAGGTTTTATAGTGTCGAAATTTTCGATGATAAAATTTTCGAAAGACACTGCTAAAACATCGATGATTTTCGTCCCGTCTTCGCAGCTTGTTTCTTGATTTAAAAATTCGCTTAAATCTTTTTCTAATCTTAGCGCGCGTTTTTCTGGTGCTTCTCCTGCCATCAAATTTTCAGCTGTTTTATCTCCATAAATCGAAGATAAAAACTCTTCAGCAGTAAACTGCATTTCGGGATATTTGGCGACGATTTTGTCGGCAGCTACGAGAATAGCTTCTTGGTCTTCTGGTTTTGGTTTATTTGGATCAAAATATTTTTGAATAATCTCTTTCATTTTGCCGATCTCGCGATCAGGATCTTGGAGTTTGTTTATTTCTTCCAAGGCTTGGCTGACCTTTAGGTTTTCAGGAGTTTTTGGGTTTTCAGAAGTAGAAGTGGACACGATAAAAAGATTAATAAATTATTTTTCGAGCTCGGCGAGATTTTTTGCCAGCAAAGCGTCAGCTTGCGCTTCCTCCTTTTGGCGCGAATACGCTTTTGCCATTGCCAAAAATTCTTTTAAGATCTCGAGCTGTTTTTCTTTTGGTATTTGCACTCGTGTATTTTACAACTTTTTAGCTTAAAAGACAAGCCTGGTCTGGCTTAAACTGCTAAAATTATTTTCCTGATGGATCCCGTTATTGAAATCAAATCTCGTCTCTCGATTGTCGATGTGGTCGGCCAGTATTGCCAGCTCAAAAAAGCCGGGCGCAATTTCAAAGCCTGTTGCCCGTTTCATTCTGAGAAAACGCCGAGCTTCATCATCTCGCCCGAGCGACAATTCGCCTGGTGTTATGGTTGTCAGACCGGCGGGGACATTTTCAAAATCGTCGAACTGCTAGAAGGTGTCGATTTCAAAGAAGCGCTCAAGATTCTCGCTGACAAAGCGGGCGTCGAATTGCCGACGAATTTTTCGGGCGGCGTGAAAAAAGAAAAGAAAGATTTACTGATTGAGATTAACGAGAAGACCGCGGATTTTTTTGTCCAAAAATTAAAAGACAATGAGCTCGCGCAAAAATACCTAGCCGGGCGCGGTTTGCGCAGCGAGACGATTGAAGAGTGGCAGATTGGTTTCGCACCGGATTCCTTCGACGCGCTGCATTCTGAACTTGAAAAAGAATTTTCTAAAAAAGACATTGTCGAGGCGAGCGTCGCGGGGCTGAAGGAGCTGGGCGATGACAAGCTTTTCGACAAATTTCGCAATCGCATCATGTTTCCGATTGCCGACCACCGCGGACGGGTAGTCGCATTCACGGGGCGCGTGCTCGACAAGTCCGAACCGAAATATCTGAACTCCTCCGAGTCGCCGATTTTCCAGAAGGGCGCGATTTTATTCGGTTTCGCGAAAGCGCGTGAGGCGATTCGCGCCCAAAAATTCGCAGTCATCGTCGAAGGTCAGCTCGATGTGATTTCCGCTCACGCCGCTGGATTCCAAAATGTCGTCGCGACGAGCGGGACGGCACTGACGGAGATGCATTTGAAGGTACTGCAAAATTTAGTCGAGAGCGTCACTTTTTGTTTCGACGGCGATTCGGCTGGCATCGAGTCGACGCGCCGCGCGCTTGAGATTGCGGCTGCGCTGGATCTCAATGCCAAGGTCGCGTTGTTGCCAAATGAATTCAAAGATCCTGATGAGGCGATTCGCCAGGATCAGCAAATTTTCGCTGACGCAATTGCCTCAGCGGTCGTGCCACTCGATTTTTTCTTCCAGAAAGTTTTCGCCAAAACCGATTTTTTAAATGCCTCAGAAAAGAAAAAAGCGGTGCGAACTTTGCTCGCCTACGCTGCGCAGATTTTTTCCGCGGTTGAGCGGGAGGATTTCATTCGTGCGGTGGCTCTGCGACTCGGCAGCTCGGAAGCCGCGCTGACGGAAGAGTTTGCGAATTTCGCGCCGCGTGATTTCACCGCGACTGGTTCTCAGAACTTGCCTGAGAAAATCGAAAACAAAAATACGCTGGATTCGACGCAAATTTTGCGCGGGCTGGCGCTTGCTTTTCCTGAGCTCGCCGCTGAGTCTGATTTTGCCGCCAAATCTGAAAATGAAGAGGACGAAAAATTAGCCTTGCTCGTGAGTGACAAGTACGCCGAATTTTCCGAAGACAAAATCCGTGAGGAAATTAAAAATTTGAAAAATAAAATTTCCATCAAAAGTTTAACGGCGCAAAAACACGAGCTGAAATTGGCGATGCAAAAAGCGGAGGAGGCTGGCGACGAAGATTTGGCAGCCGAGCTTTTCGAAAAATATCAGAAACTCCTAAAGGAGTAAGTCATAAGTATTAAGTATTAAGTATAGGTTTTGGTTTTATTGCTGTGTAGAAGTGGTCACGCGACCACTTCTGCGTTTGCACGACAGAAAATGCTAAGCAAAAAATCTCCTCGACGAATATATGAAGATGACGCGATTTATTTCGTGACCAGTAAAACGCAAAACAATTTCCCATTTTTTCGTGAGGAAATTCTGGGAGATTTGTGGATTGCAGAATTGAGCTTGGCGAAGCAGCTTAAAAAGTTTGAGCTCTACGCTTTTTGTTTGTTGCCGGATCATTTTCATATTTTGTTACGGCCTACAGCGGAGGAGAATTTATCCCGAGTAATTAAGTTTTTAAAAGAAAACTTTTCGCGAGATGTTAATCGCATTATTAATAACGAAGCGGCGACGGCGCCGTCGCCGCCACTAGAATTGTCTACGGTGATTCAGAATCTGACCAGAAGTTTTATCAGGCAATATGGTGAAGCCAATAACTTTCCCAAATTCTCTTGGCAAAAATCTTTTCACGATCACGGTCTGCGCGGTGAGCGTGATTTTGAAAATCATTTTGTTTACTGTACGCAAAATTTCATCAAACACGGCTTGGCGGCGAACTGGAAATTCACATCGCTTAATTTTCCCGAGCTGATTGATTCGCTCGGCTGAAGCTACTCGGCGAGCAGGCTTTCCTCGATGTCGAAATTCGCAGCGACGGAATCGATGTCATCGTCTTCTTCGAGTGCCTCGATGAGTTTCAAAATTTTGCGTGCGGTTTCGGCATCTTCGATTTTCACTTCGCTCGTCGGTTCGAAATTTAATTCGGCGGATTCGATTTTAAAATTCTGTTCCGCTAATTTACGGCGTACTGCCATCAATTGGGTTGGCTCGGTTTTGACAATTAAAAATTCGCCGGCGGGTTCGAGGTCGGCGGCACCGGCTTCGATTGCCGCCATTTCCACCGCTTCCGAATTTTCGGCGAGCGTGATGATGCCTCTCTTTTCAAATTGGAAAATGACGCTGCCGCTCTCGGCAATTTTTCCACCATTCTTCGCGAGGAGGTGGCGCACATTTGCAATCGTGCGTGTCGGATTGTCGGTGAGTGCGCGGATCAAGAGCGCGACTCCGCCTTGTGCATAACCTTCGTAAACTTTTTCTTCAATCTTCTGACCTTCGAGCGCACCGATGCCTTTCTTGATGGCGCGTTCGATATTTTCTTTCGGAAAATTATCCGCCTTCGCGCCCTCGATTGCGCCTGCGAGTGTCGCATTCATCGTCGGGTCGCCGCCGCCTTCGCGCGCCGCGAGCTCAATATTTTTCGCGTGACGCGTGAAGATCTGTCCGCGTTTCGCGTCGGCTACGCCTTTGGCGCGTTTGATCGTGCTCCATTTGGAATGTCCAGACATGGGAGTTAAGGATTAAGGATTAAGGAATAAGAATTAAGAATTGGGAAAATAGAAGTCGTCGAATTTTCTCACAAAATCAGTTTCCGTCGAGCCGTCATTTACTGGATCGGAAAAACCGCAAGCGAAAATTAATTCCGCCGTATAACCCTGCGGCAAATTTAATTCCGCCGTTGCGAGCTGTCGGTCGAAGCCGCCGATCAGGCAGCCCGCCGCGCCGCTCGCTTCGAGAGTCGCCGCGAAAAATCCGGCAGTGAGATAAGTTTGTTGTCGCGCCCATTCTTCGCGCTTGTCGACTATTCGTGTGATTGTCGCGTTGACGCGCGCATCATCAATTCCCGAATCAAATCGTGCTGCCAAAAATTTGCGCGCGTTCATTTCTCCTGCCTCGGGGCTGACGGCGAAAAGAAAAAGGTGCGGGGCAGTGGCGACTGCGGGTTGTGATTTGATCCAGTCAGCATTTCGCCGGCTTGAAATATCGAGCAAAATTGTCGGTCGTGAATTTAAGCTCGTCGGTGCGCGGTAGGCGACTTTAATCGCATTCTCCAAAATCGCAGCTGGAATTTTCTCTGGCAAGAAGTTCTTGACTGTTCGTCGCCGCAAAAGATTTTCGATTTCAAACATTCTAAAATTGGGAAGATGAGTTCATTCTACAAAATTTCGCGAGAGCGGTCTGGAGAGATTTTTATTCTTACCGAATCGATTTTGTGGGCAGCTTTTCCAATCGTTTCGTTCGCGACTTATCAATTTATTTCTCCAATTTTTGCTGCGGCTTGGAGCACTTTCTTCGCGACTGTCTTTTTCGGCGCTTTAGTTCTATTTCAAAAAAAATGGAAAGAGTTGAAAAATCGAGCGATTTGGAATCCGATTTTGTGGGCGACTTTTTTGATTGCAGTCGTTTATTACGCACTCTTTTTTTCTGGTCTCAAAAAAACTTCGGTTGGCAACGCTGCGATTATTATGCAAATGGAGGTTTGGTTTTCATTCGTATTTTTCGGTCTCATTTTACGAAAAGAAAAATATTCACGCGCAGCGTTTCTCGGCGCGGCGGTGATGTTCGTCGGAATTTTTTTAGTCTTGTTCCGCGGAAGTTTCGAGCTTAATCGCGGTGACTTTTTGATTTTATTGGCCGCCGCAGTCCCGCCTGCGGGAAATCATTTTCAACAAATCGCCCGCAAAAAAGTTTCCGCGGCGACACTTCTCTTTATTCGAAGTTTGCTCGCGACGCCGTTTTTATTTTTGCTCGCTCGATTTTTTGAATCCGCCGCGTCTCAAAATTTCACTGCGGCTTTGCCGTTTTTACTGCTCAACGGACTTTTGCTTTTCGGCTTTTCCAAAATTTTATTCATCGAAGGAATCCATCGTATTTCCGTCGCGAAAGCAGTTTCGTTAAATACGATTGTCCCGATTTTTACGCTTTTTTATACGCTCGTTTTTTTCCACGAAGTTCCGACAGTTTGGCAGCTCGTCGGTTTGCCGTTCGTCGTCGTTGGCGCGATTCTGATTACGCGCAATAATTTTCTCCAGACGCCCCTGATTGATTAATTTTCCGCTAAAATCAATCTCACCCAAATCTAAAATCGGCAATCTAAAATTTTAATTTCATGATTCTCTCTGACCATGACATCCGCGATGCGATCAATTCCGGTCGCATCAAAATCGAGTCGCCCGACCAGAAGCACCTCGAAAACATCGGACCGAGCTCGCTCGACTTGCGCTGCGGTTATCATTTCAAAGTTTACGAACACACGAAATTTCCGTTGCTTGATCCAGCGAATCCGGCGACTTTCGAAAATTGTTCGCGCATGCTCGAGATCAAAAATCCGAACGAGGCTTTCATCATTCAGCCGGGTGATTTCGCGCTCGGTGTCACGCTCGAAAAAGTCGCGTTGCCGGATGACCTCGTCGCGCGCGTCGAGGGTCGTTCGAGTCTCGGTCGGCTCGGCATCATCGTGCATTCGACCGCCGGCTTCGTCGATCCGGGATTCGCGGGCACGATTACTTTGGAAATCACGAATATCAATCGCATGCCCGTCGCGCTCTATCCGGGGATGCGCGTTTGTCAGCTTGCTTTCGAGACGCTGACTTCGCCCGCGGAGGTGGATTATTCCAAGAAGGCGACGCAAAAATATCAGAACCAAGTTTTTCCGGAGGAGTCGCGCATTTGCCGCGATCCGGAAATGATTGCCATTCAAAAAACTCGCGCATGAAAAAATTTTGTGCCACGCTTTTCACGCTGATTTTGCTCGCGGGTTGCGCTGCTGCGGAAGTTACGATTTCCAAAACAGACTACGAGCAAGCACTCGGCAAAGCTGTCTGCGAAGTTGTCACAGAATTGAACGCGCGCGGTGAACTCGCAGACAAGGCGGCACTCGAGCGCGATTTCGATCCGCTGCTGCAGCAGGCGGTTGCGCAGCTCGGCTACTCGGCGGACGATTGGCTCGCGGCGAAAGCGCAATATTTCCCCGATGAAGCCGAGCACACGAAGTTGGTGGAAATGCATTTCACTTGGTGTCTCGTCGGTGATTCGATTCCCGAATGATTTCAGCAGAAAAAGCCCGACTCCGCGTCGCGCTGCTCGCGCAGTTGCAAAATTTCACTGACCCAGAGCGAGCGCGGCAGAATCAAATTCTGGCGCGGAAATTTCTCACGCTGCCTGAATTCGCCAGCGCAAAAACCATCGCCTTTTTCGCGAGCGAACCTTTCGAAGTCGCGACGGATTTTTTAATTGCGCGAAGTTTGGAAATGCAAAAACGAGTTGGGCTGCCGCGTGTGAAAAAAAAATCCCCCCCAGCCCCCCTTTCACAAAGTGGGGAGAATAATTTGGTTTTTCACCAAGTTCAAAATCTGCACGAATTGGAAGTCGGTTGTTTCGGGATTAATTGCCCTATGATTTCCGCGCCCAAAATTCCGCTCAGCGAAATTGATCTGCTCGTCGTGCCGGCGCTCGCCTTCGACCGTGCAGGTAATCGCCTCGGTCGTGGCGGCGGATTCTTCGACCGCGTGCTCGCAAAATTTACTGGCGTGTCAGTTGGTCTGGCTTTCGATTTCCAAATGCTCGAGAAAATTCCGACTGAGGATTTTGATCAGAAAGTTACAAAGATTTTGGTGGGGAAATCCTATTTCTAATTAATCGCGGAGTTCGTAATTAAAGATCGGTGACTTTTCCGTATCGTCCGCTTTGAGCAGCTTTATTAATCGCGTCTGCAATCGCGGATGGCTCTACTTTAAAATCTTTAGGTATCCCAGGAAGACCCATATTGTCGTTGCTGTAATCGTGTTTTCCGACCCCAGGCATGTTTGGGTCGGCGGTCTTCATTTCGTCTGAAGATGTTGTTTTTTCCTGCTCCTTGATTTTAGGTTCACCCACAATCATATCTATGTAGCTCGCTACAAGAGTAGGTATTGTCCTTTCAGCTTTGGCTAATTCTTGTGGGTTCACATAAGAATCCAATGTTTCTGTTGCAGAGCCATCGTTTGTGTTTTCTGCAACTTCTAGTGTAGATAAGACTCCAGAAAGAATGGCGTCTCTTTGTCCAACATCAAACCTACCACCACGAGTAAGTTCGTTGGCGACTATGGCATTAGCTACACGACCAGCCACATCATTGGCAATTTTTTCATTTTTGTCTCCCCAATTAAAACCACGAATAAAGTCAATTTTTTCTAAACGAGTCTGCATCTCTTCCTGATAGCTTCTGATTCTTGAGTTGATTTGATTAGAATTTTCACGCGTTATGTTTGCGGAATTGAGTCGCTCTTCCAGTTTCTTAAGCAAATCAGGTTCTAATATACGATCGTTGCCACCAAGCTGTTCGCCAAACTCACTATGGAAAATGTCCGAAATCGCGTCTGTTATTTCTTCGGGAGATCTATTAAACCTATTTCCATAAGCTTTAATTTTGTCCTTGGAGATATAGCTTTTTATGTCCAAGCCTTTTTCTTGAATAAGTTTTGCTTCTGATAATCGAGCAGCTCTGTTCTCTGTCGTCTCTTTTAACAAATAATCCACATCACCTTTGCGCACTTCCCATTCTTGTTTATTTGTACTGTTGAGGGAATTCATAGAGTTATCGAGATCATCCAGGTCTTCTTCACTGAGAGGCTTTTCTCCAAGCGCGATGAGCTTCTTGGAAATTTCATTCTGGGTTTCCACCGTGATGCCATACTTAGTAGCCTCTTTGACTTCGTCAATCTTATTTGATATTTCTGACAAAGAAGCTTCATCTTCAGGGTTTGTCGCTGAACGAATTTCTCTTCCTTGCAATAATTCATTTGCTATTCTGCCCGCAGCTTTTTGAGCTTTATCTTTGATATAGTCGCGAATCAATTCGCGAAATTTTGGGATTTGCCACGCGTCATCTAAAGAGTTGAATCCGTTTTCCTTGTTCCAATAAACCTCATATGCCGCTTCTTCAATTTGTTGATCGGCAGCTTTTTGGATTTCGGGGAAATCTTTTCGAATTGCATCAGCTTTATCTTTGTCTGCATATTTCCAAGAGACTTGCTCTTGTCGCGGCATGGGTGGTTGTTTCTCAGGCATTTTTGTTTTGGTTAACTTATTAATTGATTGTTTATATTCTAGCATAAAACATATTTTTAAGCAAGCTCATCTAAATTAAGATTTTAAAATCGCCGATTTCCTCATTTTGCTAAAATCCCAGAAATGAATTTGAAAAAAATCTTAGCGCGCGGGGTGGTCGAGCTGATTGGCGAAAGCGATTTGCAGAAAAAGCTGACCGCCGACCCGACTAAAGTCGTGATCAAGTACGGCGTCGATCCGACACGACCGGACATTCACCTCGGACATGCGGTCTGTCTGCGCAAGCTGCGCGAATTCCAAGATCTCGGTTGTCGCGTCGTTTTCTTGATTGGGGATTTCACCGCGCGCATCGGCGATCCGACGGGCAAATCCAAAATTCGCCCGGAGCTCGACCAGGCGGAAGTCGAAGCAAATGTAAAAACTTACCTCGAGCAGGCGGGCAAGATTCTCAAGACGACGCCGGAAAATTTTTCCTGGATTCGCAATTCCGATTGGTTCGTCTCGATGCACGATGTCCGTGCCCCGGACGGGATGAAGCTCACGATTGAAGCAAACGGCGAGAAATTCGAAACGCCGCCGCTGCCGGGTAATCATTTCCTCGCGCGGGCGAATGCCTGGGTCGCGAGCCGCATGCAAAAAGGCAGCATCCGGCATTATTCTTTCATCAATGTGCTCGCCGTGCTGCGCAAAATTACGCATGCGCGTTTGATCGAGCGCGACATGTTTCAGGATAGGATTAAAAAAAGCGAACCAATTTTCATGCACGAGATGCTTTATCCCGTGATTCAGGGAATTGATTCGAATGTGATCGCGGATATTTTCGGCAGCTGTGATCTGGAGGTTGGCGGCACGGATCAGCACTTCAACATGCTGATGGGGCGCGAAGTGATGGAGATGAATTCCAAAAAACCGCAGGCTGTTTTGACCTTGCCGATTCTCGTGGGCACGGACGGCAAAGAAAAAATGTCGAAGAGTCTCGATAATTTCATCGGCATCGCCGAATCGCCGACCGAAATTTTTGGCAAGACGATGCGTATCGCCGACGAGCTGATTCCGCGCTGGGTGGAGCTCTGTACGGACTTGGACGAAAAAGATTTTGCGCAGCGCCTCAAGAAAGAAAATCCGCGCGATCTCAAGATTGAGCTGGCGCAGGAGCTCGTCAAAATTTATCACGGGGAAGCGGCTGCCACTAAAGCCGTCGAAGAATTCGCCCGACTTTTTTCCGCTGATTCCAAAAGTGGTCGCCCGGATGAGATTTCCGAAATCGCCATCGAAGAAGGCAGCTGGGGGATCGTCGAACTGCTCAATTCTGCCAAACTGGTCGCGTCCAAAAGTGAGGCGCGGCGCTTGATCGAGGCAGGCGGTGTGCGCATGAACGATCAAAAAGTTGAGAAAATTGACGCGACTTTCGAAGTCGGCAAGTCCGAATTGATTCTGCAAATAGGCAAACGGCGTTGGGCGAAAATCGTGAGTGGTTCGTAAATTCCCATGGAAATTTTTTTGCTTGTCGTGATTGGCGCGCTCGGTCTGGCGGTCGGCAGCTTCATCAATGCCGCGGTTTACCGTTTGCACGCCGGTAAATTTAAAAGTCTTCTGACAGGACGCAGTTTTTGTCCGAAGTGCAAAAAAAAATTGGCAGCGCGCGATCTCATTCCGCTCGTGAGTTTCCTCTGGCTCAAGGGAAAGTGCCGTTTCTGCCACAAAAAAATCGCCGTCCACTATTTCATTATCGAGCTCACGACGGCCGTGGCTTTCCTGCTCGTTGCGCTTTTCGGCGCAAGCGGGCTGGAGCCGCTTCTGTGGAATTTATTTTTCGTTTCCACTCTCATTTTCATCGCGAGCTTCGACGCGCAATTCGGCGAAATCCCGGATGAGGTGGCACTGCCGGCTATCGTTTTTGCGCTCGTCGGTAGCTTCCTCGCTTTCACACTTGCACCACTCACGGCACTCATCGGCGCGCTCGTCGGTGGTGGATTTTTCACCGCGCTCGTTTTGATTTCCGATGGCAAATGGATGGGCGGCGGCGACATTCGCGTCGGTCTTTTGCTCGGTGCGCTCACAGGCTGGCGCGGTTTCATCGTCGCGCTTTTCGTCGCGTCATTCCTCGGCTCAGTCGTCGGTATCATCCAGATTCTCCGCAAAAAGAAAAAGCTGCAATCAGCTTTGCCTTTCGCGCCATTTCTCGCGGTCGGGGGGATTGTCGCGCTTTTGTTTTCCCAACAAATCTGCGCCTGGTATCTCGGATATCTACTGCCGTAAAAATCAGCTCCGATTCAGAAACTATTTTTAGGATTTAGGATTTTCCTTCCAAGAAACCAAAAAACCAATGACTTAATGACTTAAAGGCTCAACAACCCTCTGAACCAAATGACCAATGACCTTCTGCGCTTCATGTTCCAAGCTCCAAGCTACGGGTAAAAATTAAAACTGGCTGTTCAGATCCTCGTGCATTTCCTCCGTTTTCTTATCGATGGCGGATTTAATTGCGAGTGTGTACAGTGCTCCGGCAGCGACGCTCATTCCAGAAATCAAAATTATCGGTACGGCGAGGACGACATTGTCGAAGCTGAAAAATAGCGCGAAAGCCGCACTGTTGTTGATGTTTTGAAAAACAATAATTAGCAGTAAAACCGTGATGATAAGTGCGCCGACGAGATAGCTGGTTTTCATTTTTTAAGAGTTTTAATAAGTTCTGCGAGGAGCTTAATAATTTTTAATTGATGTTGCAACCGCAGCCGATGTGACGAACCGCTCGCGAAAGACTCGCGTACAGATTTTTTCTGCGATTCTGGATAGCGCTCGGCTTCGTGCTCGATGGCGTCGTCGACCTCTTTTTCCGTGACTACGGGTTTCTCCGTCTCGACGAGCTTGTCGAGAATCAGTCTGACTTTCACGCGTTTTTCACCCTCGACGCGCATCTCTTTTTGCAGCGCCTCCTCGGTTTTTTTCGTTCCTTCCAGATATTTGTCCCACTCCATGCCGCCGCTTGCGAGTCGGCCTTTCAAATCTTTCAGCATCCAGTCAACCTCTTCGTCAGTCAAACTTTCGGGCACTTCAATCGTCGCGATTTTCAAAAGTTCGTCGACCAAATCCGCCTCCAATTTTTGCTGCGCCGCGGCTTCTTTGCGTGACTGCAAATGTTCGGCGATGTCCGTTTCGACTTCTTGCCAAGAATTTTTTCTGCCGCCACTTACCTTTTTCGCGAACTCAGCGTCGAGTTGCGGCGGGACGAGCTCCTCGATTTTGTGCAATTTCAGCTTGAATTTCACAGCTTGACCGGCGAGGTGTTTCGTGTGGTAGGTCGCCGGAAATTTCACAGTGTGCTCTTTTTCTTCCGCGATTTGCATGCCTTCGACGCCTTCCTCAAATCCCGGAATGAAATTGCCTTCACCCAAAACGAGCGGGTGATTCTTCGACTGGGTGCCGTCGAGCGGGACGCCGTCCGGCGTCATGCCCGCGAAGTCGATCTCGACGCGATCACCTTTTTGCGCTGCGCGGTCCGTGATTGGTTTCGCCTCGGCATGGCCTTTCAAAATATCTTTCACGACGGCTTCGATTTCTTTCGGCTCGACTTTGAGATCCTCTTTCGTGAGTTTAATTTTCTGCCAATCGCCGAGCTGCACTTCCGGCAAGACGGCGACTTTCGCGACGAACTTCAGCGGCTCGGTCGAGATGATCTCGACTTTCGGATAGCTCACGACCTGCAATTTTTCACTCGTCACGGCTTCCGAGTAGGCGAGCTTAATCGCGAGGTCGTGCGCCTCGAGCGTGACATTATTTTCGCCGACGCGTTCAAGCACTTTTTCCGCAGGCGCACTGCCAGGACGAAAGCCGTCGATTTTCACTTCTTGCTGAAAACGCTTAATCGCCTCCGCGCGTGCTTTCGCAAGAATCTCAGGGGCGACCTCGATCGTGATTTCGATCTCGGACTTGGGGAGTTTTTTGACGGAAATTGGCATCACAAAAAAATTAAAACGCAGGCGAGATTCTACAGTAAAAGACGATTAATTTCTCACAAAAATTTTTCTCCGAAAAAGCCAGCCCGAAAATCCGAGTGCGACAAAAATCGCGACGGCGAGAGTCTCGGCCGGACCTTGCTCTGAAAGTTTCTGCGGCTGCGCGCTCGCGTGTGCCAGATTCACATTCGTGACAGCGGCGGCGGAATAAATTGCTGCGGTCTCATTGCTGCCGGCACTTTCCGAGCCGTCGGCAAAAACCGCGCTCACCATGAAGTAATAAGTCGTCTCGCTGGCGAAACTCGAATTCAGCACGGCGAATAAATTTTGCGCTGCGACTCGATGCAGATACTTGCCGCTCGTCGTGCCGTAATAGATATTGAAGTGATCGACCGTGCCGCCTAGTGGTGCTTCCCAGTCGAGCTCGATGCCGCCCGAAGTCATGGTCGCAGCTAGATTGCGTGGCGGTTCGCCCGCGAAAACAGGCGCGGTGACTTCTGGCTCAGAAGCATCCGGTTCAGGGGGTGCTGGGTCATTTGGTTCAAGGGGTCCTTGGTCATTGGTCAGTAGGTCATTCATTCCTGGCGTTTCCATGGTCAAGCTAGTGTTGGTGTCAGCGTAAGTGTTAAGCGTATCCGCGATTGGATTGGCGGTGGCTGGAGTTTCAGCAGTCGGAGCGGCTGGTTCTGCCGTTTCCGCGGTCGGCGCTGGGGCGAGCGCGCTCAAGCTCGTCAATTCAAAATCAAGCGTGCTCGTGAGCACTTGGTTCGGTGTCGTGATTTTAATTTTATAATTTCCGAGTTCTGTGAGCTCGGGTGCATGCGTGAAGACAGTCAGTGTGCCGTCGGCGGCTTGATCAATAGTTTCGATTTCCGCCGGAGTTTCACCGAAAAAAATGCCACCCGTGTCGCGCGTCAGATTGTTCAAGTTTTTGACAACGACGATCACGATTTCACCGACTGCGCCTGAGGCGGGTGCGATGATGGTAATCTCAGGATCTGTAGTCTCCGCCACAGGGGATTCTGTGGTCTGGACGGCGACGATGTCAGCCGTCAAATTATCGGCAGGAGTCGATTGATGATTGAACACGAAAAAGCTTGCAAAAATTCCGACGGCGATGAGACCGCCGAACAGGGATTTCGCGCGTGATGGTTTGGGTTTTTGGTTTTGCAAATCCCCTCATTCTACCAAAAAGACCTCGAAAAAGCAACCGTTATTTCCTTAAAACAAGGCTTTTACTCACGAACAATTACTTATTCTTGGCGTGTTTCTCGCGGGCGGCTTCGATCGTCCCGACCATGTAGAAGTCGGACTCAGACAAATCGTCGTGCTTGCCTTCGAGAATTTCCTGGAAACCCTGAATCGTGTCTTCGAGCTTCACATATTGACCTGGGTTGCCAGTGAAAACTTCCGCGACATGGAAAGGCTGCGACAAAAAGCGCTGTAATTTGCGGGCGCGGGTGACGGTCATTTTGTCTTCCTCGGAGAGCTCGTCAATTCCCAAGATTGCGATGATGTCCTGCAAATCTTTGTAGCGTTGCAAAACTTTCTGCACGCCGCGCGCCGTGTCGTAGTGTTTCTGGCCGACGACATTCGCGTCGAGCTGGCGGGAAGTCGAATCGAGCGGATCGACCGCCGGATAAATGCCTTGCTCAGTCAGGGCGCGATTCAAAACCACCGTCGCGTCAAGATGGGCGAAAGTATTCGCCGGAGCGGGATCGGTGAGATCGTCCGCTGGGACATAAACCGCTTGAATCGAAGTAATCGAACCGTCTTTGGTCGAGGTGATGCGTTCTTGGAGCTCGCCCATTTCGCCCGCGAGAGTCGGCTGATAACCGACCGCGGACGGCATGCGTCCGAGTAGCGCGGAGACTTCGGAGCCGGCTTGGGAGAAGCGGAAAATATTATCAATGAACAGCAAAACATCGCGGTGCTCGACATCACGGAAATATTCCGCGACCGTGAGTCCGGTCAAGCCGACACGCAGACGCGCTCCGGGCGGCTCATTCATTTGTCCGAAAATCAAAGCTGTCTTGTCGATGACGCCCGACTCTTGCATCTCGCGATAAAGATCGTTGCCCTCACGGGTGCGTTCGCCGACACCGCAGAAAACGGAATAACCACCGTGGTTTTTCGCGACATTATGAATTAATTCCTGAATCAAGACGGTCTTGCCGACACCGGCTCCGCCGAAGAGTCCGACTTTGCCACCTTTCGCGAAAGGTGCGAGTAGGTCGACGACCTTGATGCCAGTTTCAAAAACTTCGACTTTCGTAGTTTGTTCTGTGAATTCCGGTGCGCTGCGGTGAATCGGCCAGCGTTCCTTCGCGCCGATTTTGCCCGCACCATCGACTGGGTTGCCCTGGACATCCAAGATTCTTCCCAAAACTTTTTCGCCGACTGGCACGGTGATTTGTTCGCCGGTGGCGCGCGCCTGCTCGCCGCGTTTCAAACCGTCCGTGAGATCGAGCGCGACCGTGCGGACGACGCCGTCGCCGAGGTGCTTGTACACTTCGAGTCCGAGCTCATCATTTTCGCGCTCGATGACGATGCGTTCGAAAATTTCCGGGAGGCTGTCGCGATCGAAAGCGATGTCGACGACTGGTCCGATGACCTGGCGCACGATGCCGATGCGGTTTTTGGCTTTCGTTTTCGTAGCTTCGGGAGTCATAAAATTACGAGTTATTAATTTTTTAGTCCGCGAAATTTTAGCGGTGTGGGGGCGGCGAGTAAAGCGCCCCGAAACAAAATTTAGTTCGGCGGCGAGGGCTGATTCTGCCAGAATTTTGTCTTTTCGCCAACTAAAAAAGTCGTGGTTGCTCGACCGGCTTCGCGACTTCGATTCGCGGTGGCGGGAAAAGCTTCAAAAATCTTTTTTCCAATGAATGAAATTCCAGCTCGTCAAAAAGTTCGAGCACAGTCGTTCGGTCAAAATCGCTGAGGCAACATTTCGCCAAATCGAAATCAATCTGCGCGTCGCGGCGGATGGTCGCCATCCTTTTCGAGTGAAAGGCATTGTCGCGGTCGCGCTCTAATTTCTCCCGGGCAGTTGGTTTAATCTTTTCCAGATTCGCAAAAATGTTTTCCAGCGTGCCAAATTCTTGAATCAAATCAGTCGCTCCTTTCGGTCCGATGCCAGTGACACCTTTCAGATTGTCCGAGGCATCGCCCGCGAGTCCTTTGAAGTCCGGGATCAATTTCGGTTCGAAACCGTATTTGGCGAAAACTTTCTCGGGCGTGAATCTTTCGGCTTGGCGATAACCACCCGCGAGATCGTGGACGGAAGTTTTCGCATCGACGAGCTGGAGCAGGTCGCGGTCGCCCGAGACGACGATGGTGTGAAAATCTTTTTCAGCTTCCATTTTTTCGCAAATCCCGCCCAGGATGTCGTCCGCCTCGAAGCCACTCTCCGAAAAAATCGGAATCGAAAAGGCGCGCACGATTTCATACACGCGGCGAATTTGGGCAATCAATTCCGGCGCGGTTTTCGCACGCGTGGCTTTGTAATTCGCGTCGGCGTGATGGCGGAAGGTTTTGCCTTTGCGGTCGAAGGCGACGGCGAGACAGTCCGGTTTTTCGAGTTCGACGACATTCAGCAAAATCGAAGTGAAACCAAAAACCGCATTCGTCGGTTCACCGCTCCTCGTCGAAAACTTCTCCGGGATAGCATGAAAAGCCCGGTGAATAATCGCGTGACCGTCGAGAAGGACGAGTTTTTTCACGACCGCGATTTTACACGGAAACTACCTGATGAGTTCGCCAATCGGTACTTCGGGATTCTGAGTGCTCGGCGTGGTTGTCATGGTAGTCGTCGTGGTGGTTTGAGTCGAGTTCGTGGTCGTCGTGCCTGTCGGCGCTTCAGCCTGGAATTGTGCGAACAGAACATTGATTTTATTGGAGAGTGTCGCGAAATCGAAGAAATTGAAATTCACGCCGAAGAGTCGTCCGAGCATCGGGACGAAGACGAGCGAAAGCAGGGCGATGATGAGTCCGATGATGGCGTAGCGGATGGTGTGAATTGCTCCTTTCACCTTGCTCTCGTCACCGCCGGAGAGGATGAATGAGAAGCCGCCGAAGAAAATGAAAACGATGGAGAGCGCACCGGCACCGAGAATGGCGAGTGCCGCGAAAAGATAAATTATGTCAAAAAGGTTGAGCTGGGTGAGGTCAGTGTAGTCCAGTCTGCCATTAGCAGCTAAAGCAGTCGGAATTAAATCGAGCATTCCAAGTGGGTTAAATCTTCTTAGATTCTACGCGTTTCAGATGATATCTTCAAAGGCGCCGGCGGCATCGTGACCCTCTTGTGCAGAGTTGTCTTTCTCAGGTTCGACCGCTTCGATTTTCGGACGGGCGACTGGTCTGCGTACGGCTTGCGGTCTTTCGGTGCGCGGTCGTTCTGTGTATTCGGTGCGGCGTTCGGTGCCGTCCGGTTCGAGAATTTTGAGATTCACGCGCTCGTCGAATTTCGAGCCGACGAGGCGGAGCAGGGTGCGCAGCGCTTTCGCCGTGCGACCTTCTTTGCCGACGATTTTGCTCATGTCGGCTTCATTCACGCGCAATTTCAAAAGTACGCCGAGGTCATCGACGCTGCGCTCGGCAATCACATCATCAGGAAAAGCGACAATCGCACGCACCATCATTTCCAGAAAATCTTTGTCGGCGCCCATCGTCGGATCCAGCTTCTGATCACTCATTTTTGGAAAAGATTAAATTATGCTTTTGGTGCGTCCTCAGCCTTTGGTGCCGCAGGAGCGGCGGCGGGCTTGGCTTCTTCCTTCGGAGCTTTCTTCGATTTTTGCTTGGTGTATTTCAGGACAAATTTTGTCACGAGTTCTTTTTTGAATCCATTTTTCAGCAAAAGGCGTGCGACTGTGTCGCTCGGTGTCGCGCCATTTTTCAAGAAAGTTTCAATCTTCGCAGCGTCGAAAACCAGCTTGTTTTCAGCATTCTCCGGATTGTAATGACCGACGAGCGCGATCACTTTGCCAGACTTCGGCGAGCTGGTTTTTTCTTGCACGATGAGCCGAAATTTCTGTAAGTTTTCGTGACCGATTCGGGAAAGGCGAATAACGAGCATTCAAAAAAATTAAGCCGGTGGATTTTAAAGAAAGTTTTTTATTTGGTCAAATCAAAACCTTGGAACATGGAGCACGCAGCATGGAACATGGAGGGTTGTTGAGTCATTAAGTCATTGGTCATTGGTTCGGAGGGTCATTGGTCTTTAAGTCGTTGAGTCTTTGAGTCATTGGTTCGGAGGGTCATTGGTCAGTTGGTTAACGGCTAAATCCCTCCCCTTGGGGGACTTAGGTGGGGGTGAAGAAAAGAAAGTGGTGGGTTAAAGAATGCTTGCAGCTTGGAGTCTCAAATTTTTTTGTAAATTACGAGACTTGAGAATTCGAAAACTTTTCCCGACTCAAGCCTGAATCAATTTCAAGATTCGGATAAAAACACATAACATGAGACCTGGAACAAATTTTCATTTTCCCAGTTCGATCATTTTCTCCAAGCTTTGGCGCGCGGCGTTTGTGATTTTTGGATCAACTTCGATTGCGAATTCTTTCGTTTCAAGCGAGTGCAAAATTTTCGCGAGTGTGATTTTCTTCATGTTTACACACTCACCCGCGAGTGCGAAAAATTTCTTACCCGGATTTTCACGGCTCAATTTTTCGAGCATACCGATTTCTGTCGCGACCAGAAATTCCGCTGCGGCCGAACTTTTCACGAATTTCAGCATGCCGCCGGTGCCGGTGACGAGGTCGGCGAGTTCCCGAATTTTTCGCGGCGATTCGGGATGGACGAGCGTCCTAGCGTGCGGGTGCAATTTCTGCGCTGCCAAAACCTTTTCCTCCGAAATGCGCGCGTGGACATAGCAGCTGCCTTTCCACAAAATGATTTCCTTCTCGGGCAAATTTTCCGCGACCCACTCGCCGAGATTTTGGTCCGGCACGAATATAATTTGCTTTTGCGGTAGCTTCTGACAAATCGTCACCGCATTCGCCGAGGTACAGCAGGCGTCGGCTTCGGCTTTGACCACGGCAGTCGAATTCACATACGCGACGACTCCGGCGTCCGGGAATTCTTTTTTCTTGGCGCGCAGATTTTCCACAGTCGCGCAGTCCGCCAGGAAGCAGCCCGCTGTCGGATCCGGAAGCAAAACTTTTTTCGTCGGATTCAATAGCTTCGCCGACTCCGCCATGAAATGTACGCCCGCGAAAACAATAATCTTCGCTTCAGTTTTTTGCGCTGCGACTGCCAGCTCGAAAGAGTCTGCGACCAGATCGGCGACATCATAAATTTCCGCGAGCTGATAGCTGTGCGCGAGGATAATCGCGTTTTTCGCGCGTTTCAGTTCTCGGATCCGCGATTGCAGGGCTTCAATTTTCACCCCGCAAAAATAACATTTTTCCAAAGCTTTTGCTAAAATTCACTCGCAAATTTAAATTCTCCAAATGCAATCCGCACTCAAAACCGTTCTCGCCTTCGTGCTTTTCGCCGTGCTGGCGCCGAGCGTCGTCTGTGCGGCCGTCCCCGAAGACAAACCCCAATCAGTTTCAATCGAGTTCGGTAACGACTTTTATGGCGCGGGAGATGCCATCGCGCTTTTGACCGATGCGCCGGATGATGCTTTTCTCGCGGGTGCAATCGTGAATGTGACGAAGAAGGTGGCGCATGATCTTTTCGCGGCGGGTAGCACGGTCATGATTCTTGCCGATGTCGGTGATGATTTGCGCGCTGGCGGAAGCGTGGTTTCGCTCGCCTCCAAAATTTCCGGTGATGCGATTGTCGCAGGCGGTGTTCTCAATTTCACGGAAAACGCTTCGGTGGTTGGTGACGCTGCGCTCTCCGGTGGGATGCTGAATTTCAGCGGCACGGTTGGTGGTGATTTGCAGCTGGCGGGTGACCAAATTAATTTCGGCGGAAAAGTTGGTGGCGATGCGACGATTCGCGTTGGCAAGCAGATTAATTTTCTTGCTGGCGCGAAAATTACTGGCAAGCTCACTTATTATTCCAAAGAAGAACTCGTCATTCCGGCTGGCATCGCGGACTCAGTCGAGCACAAGACTTACGGGGAATTTGCCGCGCTCACGCAAAAAAGTTTCACGACTAGTGCGACCGAGAGTCTTTTCACACTGCTGTTCGGTTTTCTGACGGGTGCGGTTTTGCTCGCGATTTGCGGTCGCTCGACCCAGGTTTTCGCGAATAAATTGCGCGAGAAGTTTTGGTGGAGTCTGCTTGCGGGAGTTGGTGCGCTGGCTTTGGTTATTGTTGTCTTGTTGCTGGCGATAACTGTCGTCGGAGTTTGGTTGGCTGGGATTTTGCTGTTTCTGTGGATTGCTGGTTTGCTCGCCACTGGGGCGCTCACAGGTTTCGCGATTGGCTCACTTTTTCTCCGTCAAGAAAAGGACACGCAGTATTTCCAAAAATTACTCGCGCTGGCACTCGGCTGGGTGATTATTCTTGCCATCGGATTCATCCCGGGCTTCGGTGGGCTTTTCCAAATCCTGATTTTCACGCTCACGCTGGGTGCGGGAGTTTTGACCAAAATTGAACTTTACAAAAAAATGAAAACGACTAAACTCCTGTAACCTAAAAATTTTTTAAAATGGCCAAACATCCTGTACCGAAACATCGCGCTACCGCCACACGCGGCGGACGACGCTACTCGACCTGGAAGACCAAAGAATTGAAACGACTCACGAAAATTTCAACGACGGTCGCTTGCCCGAAATGCAAATCGCCGCGCCAGCCGCACACGGCTTGCCCGACTTGCGGCTATTACCGCGGGCGCGTCGTCATCGACCTCGCTAAGAAAGACGCGAAAAAGATTTCGAAAGTTAAAGCCTAATTTTAAATGTCGGCATCCAATCGGCGAACGGTGCGCGAGGCGGTCGCCCAGACCGTTTTCGAGTGCGAATTTCGCGGAGTCAGCGAAGGGTGGCTCGCGATTTTCGAAAAGAATATGGCCGAGTTCTCTTGTGATTTTGAAAAAGATTTTGCGCACGGACTACTCGAAGCGGCGTTCAATAACCTCGATTTTTTGAAATCCTGGATTGAGCGACTCGCACCGGAGTGGCCTTTTTCCAAAATTGCGAAACTCGATGCCGCCGTCCTGCTGGTCGGACTCGCCGAATTAAAATTTCTCACGCAATTCAAAATTCCGCCGAAAGCGACCCTGAATGAATTTGTCGAGATCGCCAAAAATTACGGCGATGACTCTGATCGCAAATTCGTGAACGGCGTTTTGTCGTCGGCCAAAAAAGAATTAGAAAGTAGGGTGTAGATAGGGTTTAGGGTGCAGGGTATAGGTGATAGGGTATAGTGAATAGTGAATTAGAAAAAATCGTTTGAGCATTATTATGCTGCCGTGGCAGCAACCCCTAACCCCTAACCACTAACCCCTAATCCCTAACCACTAAAACCTAAAACCTAGAACCTAAATCCTAACGATGAAAGATTTACAAAAAAAACTCGCACACGAATTTCAGAATCCGAGACTACTCGAGCTCGCTTTCGTCCATCGCAGCTTCGTCAATGAAAACCGCGCTTGTCCCGAGTCGAATGAGCGCCTCGAATTTCTCGGCGATGCCGTGCTGGAATTAATCACGACCGAATATCTGTTCGCCAAATTTCCGGGCAAACCGGAAGGCGAGCTGACGGCACTGCGTTCCGCGCTGGTGCGCGGCGAGACACTCGCGGAGATTTCGCGCGAACTTAATTTCGGACAGCATTTGAAATTGTCGCGCGGTGAGGCGAAAAGTGGCGGAGCGGAAAAGCCTTACTTACTCGCGAATGTTTTTGAAGCTGTGCTCGGTGCGACTTATCTCGACGGCGGTTTCGAAAAGGCGAAAGCGATTGTCCACAAATTTCTTCTCCCGAAATTGCCGGGCATCATCGCGTCAAATGCACAGGTCGATGCGAAGTCGGAATTCCAGGAAGTCGCCCAAGAAAAATTAGCCATCACGCCGGAGTACAGAGTCCTCGGCGAAAGTGGTCCGGATCACTCCAAGATTTTCGAAATGGGTGCGTATGTTGGCAAAGATTTATTCGGGCGCGGTCGAGGTCCGAGCAAGCAGGAAGCCGAGCAAGCTGCTGCGGCAGAGGCGCTGAAGAAATTAAAATAATCCACCGACCCCGAGGGTTGGAAAATCGAAAATTTTAATTTGATTCAAAAATTAATTTGAAAAAATTCGCTAACCCTCGGGGTCGTCGACCGAAACTTGCGGACGAGCGGCAGGTTTTCAGTTACGCTTGCTGGCTGCTCGCGCGCCGCAATTATTCGCGCGCTGAACTGCTCGAAAAGTTCTCTACGAAATACACTCCAGACGCAGCGATTTTCGCCAAAGTTTTTGCCAAGCTCACGAAGCTGCGTTTGCAGTCGGACGAAAGTTTCGCCGAAGGTTTCGTGCGCTCGCACGCGCACTGGGGCGCACACCGCATTTCGCTGGAGCTGAAAAAGCGCGGAATCGCGGACGAGTTGATTGAGCTTTTCTTACCATCGGAAATTTCTGAAATCGAAAATGCGCGTGAGACACTTGCCAAGAAATTGCGCGGTGAAAATATCCCGGAAGATTATTCCGCCAAACAAAAACTCGCCGCCTTTCTCGCGCGGCGCGGTTTCTCGATGGATGTGATTCGGGAGGTTTTGGGAATGTAATTTATTTCGCGGCACTGGTAAAATTAACTCTTAATTTTTGTTATGACTAAAGAATCGAAAAGGCGACTAGCACTTGCGAAGAATCATGATGTGTCAATTTTGACGGGATTAGAAAAATTAGTGCGCGACGAAAGAGAAAGTTTTAAAAAAGTTTTTGACAACCAAGCAGATGATTTAGCTCAAGGCGAAACTCATGAAGTTTCGGTAGAGACAACCAGAAAACTAATCCAAAGTTTGCTTAAAATTAGTCAAAAGCAGGCGGCTATTAATTTTTTGCAAAAGTACTCAGAAGATATTGGTCCAGACAGGATGTTAAGAATTCTCACAGAAATTGATTATTGCTACGGGGCAGATCTAAAAACATTTCAAAAGCAAATTGAGTTGGTTGTGAAGCTCTATCTTGAGGCGAGAGCAGGAAAAAATAATTACAGCCCAGCTTGGCTGAGAGAAACTTTAGAAAATTTTAGTTTTGATGCCGAGGAGTGGATTGCGCGAGCTGAAAATGGTAGACCAATTTTTGAAGACTAGAAAAATTCGCGAGGTTTTAGGAATGTGATTTTTAAGCTATAATTTCAGCTTATAAAATTTATCATCGAAGCTGAAAGTAAAAATCACGACCCCAAAATTTCTCGCCGCGAGTTTATAACATCCGTGACTGCTGGTGCGGTAGCAATATCGGCAGGGTCAGGTTTGGGTCGGCTGAGTGATTGGGCGAAGGAAGCGCGGCGCGAGCCAGTCGCGAATCGACAAAAATTCGAAAATCCCAAAATTCTGCCCGAGCTTGCTGGCAGGAATATAGTTTTTGTTTCAGATTTTCATCTTTGTCGTGGCAAGAGTTTCGGGTTGGATTTGCGGCACGCCGAAGATTTTCAAAAAATGATTGAGGAAGTGCGCGCGGATATTTCTGAGAAAGATATTTTGGTGCTCGGAGGTGATTATGTTGCTTACCCACATTTCGAAGCACCGCGCGACTTGCCCGAGGTGGAAAAATTACTCGCGAATTTCAGTTCGTTCTCGCAAACGAAGTTCGCGCTCCTTGGTAATCACGATCATGAATTCGGTCAGAAAATTGTCGGTAAAATCAGAGACTCTTTAGAAAGAGTCGGTTTTGATGTATTGGATGACGAGTCGCGAATTTTGAAAGTTGGCGCGGCTGAGTTGCCGATTTATGGTACGAAAGATTGGCGACTGGGTGGGATGGAAGTTGAGAAATTGGAAAGTTTTATCGCGGAGCATCGCGACCAATTCAAATTAATTCTGACTCATAATCCCGACTGGGTCGAAAAAAATTCTAGCGAGTTTGAAAATAGTTTAATCTTGGCTGGACACACGCACGGCGGACATTTTTCGAATTCTTGGATCAGAACGGCTGCGCTTTATCAGGCGAAATATAAATCAGACTTAATTTTTGGGCGGTACAAATTGCGTGATTCTATTGACCTGATTATCAGCAATGGCGTCGGCGCGGCGCTGCCTTTTCGACAAAACCGACCGCCGGATTATTTGGTGGTCGAACTTTGTCGCTCGGAAAAATAAATTTGGGCTGTATATTTTTTATCACGCCTATGGAACGAAAATTTTCGTTCCCTACATCTCTAGCTGAGCCTAGAAATTAATCGCTCCACGACTTTTGTAAACAAATCTCGATCCATGAACGGAAATAAATCATGATTTTGGTTTACAAAACTCTCGATACCAATTTTCTCAATTTGTTCTGAATTTAAAAATTTAATAATCAACGCTTCAATTTTAATTTGTTCGTCTTCAGGCAACCAAAGTTCAGGATCTAAAACTTCCAATATATCGGCGCGACTAATACATGCCATAAATACATTTAGCCTACCAGACTTTCTTAAAACATCTTTAGCTTCTTCTCCTTGAATTTTTAAAGCTTGAGCGGCAGCTTCTGGGCTGTCGAAACAAATTCCATATTCGATTTGATGCAGCGTTAATAGTGCTTTTTCAAGTACCTGATCCGCTGGTTCATCTTCAAACATAATTCATTGATGAGGATTAATCTTATTCATAAAAAAGAATTCAATCAACTCTAATTTCTCAAATCTGAATCGTGTAAGGCAGAATCAGCGGTTCGCGATCAATTCTTTGGCGGATGAATTTCGCGACGGCGCGGGAGACTTCTTTGCGGACTTCTTTGTAATCTTTGCCCGCGACTTCTTCATACGCTTTCATCGCGACTTTCTTAGTCTCCTCGACGATGGCGCTTGATTCTTTCATATAGACGAATCCGCGCGAGATGATGTCGGGCGCGCCGACGAGTTTGCCGGATTGCGCGTAGGCCTTGAAGACGATGGCGACGATGCCATTTTCGCTCATAATCTGGCGTTCACGCAGGACGGATGCACCGATGTCACCGACACCGAGTCCGTCGATCAAGATATTATTGACGCGGACTTTCGACTTCGATTTGCGCACGATATTATTCGGCGCGAGTTCGAGGATGTCGCCGTTGTCGAGTAGCAAGATATTGCCTTCGTCCATGCCGACTTTCATCGCGATGTCGCGGTGGGCGTAGCGCATGTGCAGCTCGCCATGGACGGGGACGAGGAATTTTGGTTTGAGGAGCGAGTGCATCAATTTCAAATCTTCGGCACTCGCGTGACCGGAAGTGTGGACATCGAGATTTTTATTCGTAATCACGCGCGCACCGAGTCGCAGCAAATTATTCGTCACGGCGACGACGGCGCGTTCATTGCCGATGATTGGTGTCGAGCTAAAAATCACCGTGTCGCCTTCTTTCACTTGGATCGTCTGGTGCTCGCCGAGCGCGATGCGCGTGAGCGCGGAGAGTTCTTCGCCCTGGCTGCCCGTGCAGAGAATCATGACTTTATTCGGTGCGAGTTCATTGATTTTCACACCTTTTTTCAAAGGTCGGATGAGTCCCTGCGGTGCTTTGAGGTAGCCGAGACCTTCTGCCATTTCGAGATTCGCGATCATCGAGCGACCGCTCACGAAGACTTTGCGACCACTGCGATTCGCCGCATTCACGATGTGCTGGATGCGTCCGATGAGACTCGAAAAAGTTGCGAGAATCACGCGACCTTTCGCTTCCATGATGGTCTTCGCGATATTTTCATTCACGATTTTTTCGGAAATGGTATAGCCCGGTTTCTCGGCATTCGTCGAATCGGCGAAAGCGAGCAAGACGCCGCGACGACCGATTTCCGCAATCTTGCCGAAGTCGCACTTCAGTCCGTCGGACGGTGTGAAATCAAATTTGAAATCGCCAGTGTGGACGATTGTGCCGACTGGCGTATTGAGACAGATGCCGACGCCGTCGGGGATGGAGTGATTGACACGGAAAAATTCCGCCGAGAGATGTTTGCCGAGTTGGATTTTTTCAATCGCCGGATTTTTGATTTCGATGAATTTCGTTTTCGCGGTGAGCCCGTATTCGTCCAATCTTTTTTTCACGAGCCCGAGCGTGAGCGGCGTGCCGATCAGCGGTGGGAAATTTAATTTCGGCAAAATGTGTTGCAGTGCGCCGATGTGGTCGAGATGACCATGCGTCAATAAGATTCCGCGAATGCGGTTAGTTTTATCTTCTAGAAATTTCACATCGGGAATGACATAGTCCACGCCGAACATATCCATCTCCGGGAATTGCAGACCGCAGTCGATGATGACGATATCTTCTTTGTAAAAAATCGCCGACATGTTGCGTCCGACTTCTTCCTGTCCGCCGAGTGGAATGACGCGCACTTTTTCATCGAAAGTCTCCGCCTGAGGAGTAGGTGAATTTTTCGGCTGAATGTGTGTGTGCGGTTTCGGGTGCGGAGCCTGAGAATGAGTGGGAGTTTTTTTGTGAAACTTTTTTTGTGGTGGAAATTTTTTGTGAGTGTGAGGTGGCGGCGGGGAAGGTTGTGATGGTTGCGCCGCGTCACCGATGTTTTTGTTCAACCAGGTATCCAATTTGTCGTTCATAAATTTTTGTTAATTATTAAGAGTCTCCAGTTTAAGCTTTTTGCAATTCAAAAGCAAATCTATTTTTACGAAACATTAATCTGGCTTACTGAAGCGAGATTATCAGATTGAAAAATCTTTCCAGATTTCACTTTAGCGAATGTTCACGCCGCCTTCAGTCGCTAATTTTTCAAACAGTTCTTTTTCTTTGCGCGATAATTTCTTCGGAATCTCGACCAAAATTTTCACGAGGTGGTCGCCGCGCTCGCTGGAATTTAGTTTCGGCGCGCCGTAATTTTTGATTTTGAAATTCGTGTGCGATTGCGTACCAGCCGGAATTTTGAGCTTCACATTGCCGTGGACAGTCTTGACCGCGATTTCATTGCCGAGTGTCGCTTCGATGAAATTAATTTTTTGCGTCGAAAAAATATCTGCGCCGCGCCGCTCAAATTCGCGCGACGGCTCGACTGTGATTTGCAGGAAGAGGTCGCCAGCTTGACCGCCTTTCGCGCCGGCTTCGCCCTGACCGGCGAGTCGGATGACAGCACCATTCTCTACACCGGCCGGAATTTTCACTTTCAATTTTTCCATTTTTCGCGCCCGACCCGTGCCATGACAGACGCTGCATTTTTTCTCAAAAGTTTTGCCTTCGCCGTCGCAATCGGGGCAGACCGCGCGGTGCTGCATCGCGCCGAAGACCGTCTGCCGGACAGTCGTCACTTCGCCCGTGCCGTGACAGGTTTTGCATTCTGCGATTTTCGCACCCGGTTCGCCGCCAGTTCCGCCGCAGTGTTCGCACTGCGCGAGTCGGTCTGCGCGAAATTCTGCCGTCGTGCCGAAGATTGCTTCCTCGAATTTTATTTTCAAACGCAATTCTAGATTCGCGCCACGGGCAGGACCGCGGGATTTCGCTCCGCCACCACCACCGCCGAAAAATGTTTCGAAAATATCGCCGATGCCGCCGCCTTCGAAATTGAATCCGCCACCGGAAAAATCAAAACCGCCTGCATTGAATCCGCCCGCTCCGCCTCCGCCATTGCCTCCGCCAAAATTCGCGCTGCTGCCAAAGCGATCGTAGTTCGCGCGCTTTTGTTTGTCGCCGAGAGTTTCGTAAGCTTCCGAGACTTCTTTGAATTTTGCCTCCGCCTCTTTCTTGTCGCCGGTGGCTTGGTCCGGATGGTATTTGCGTGCGGCGCTGCGAAAAGCTTTCTTGATTTCTGCCTCGCTTGCGTTTTTTTCCACGCCGAGAATTTTGTAAAAATCTTTTGCCATAATTTGAACTGAGAGATTTTAGCAAAAATTTACTGTTTTTTTGTACTGCTATTTGTCTTCCCCGCGAAAGCGGGGATCCAAACAGTCTCGCGCTTTTTTATTTTGGTCCCCTGCCTGCGCCCCGAGCCAAAGGCTTCCCTTTGGGAAAGGGGCCACTTTGTGGCAGGGGTGACAAAAGAGAGGCAGCAATTACAAAAGAGTGACAACTTCCAGTTTGAATTCATGTTTCGGCGGCTTTTCTTCATGTTTTGATTTTTTTGTTAAAATTCCCCAGATGGAAAAAATTCTCACTCTCGCAGACGGCTCGACGATTTCGGGCGAAAGTTTTGGCGCAGACACGACTGCGGCGGGTGAAGTCGTTTTCGCGACGGGGATGGTCGGCTATTCCGAGAGCTTCACAGATCCGAGTTTCGCCGGGCAGATTCTAGTTTTGACTTATCCGCTCGTCGGTAATTACGGCGTGCCAAGTCATACAATATGGGACACGAAGCATGGGGCGAAAGTTTTGGAAAATTTCGAAAGTGAGAAAATTCAAATCGCCGGGCTGATTGTTTCCGAATATTCTGAAAAATATTCACACCACGCCGCGAAAGAAAGCTTGGCTGAATGGTTAAAAAGAGAGGGAATTCCTGCCATCACTGGTGTGGACACACGCGCGCTGACCCAAAAATTGCGCGATCATGGCACCATCTTGGGCGAGCTGGCGAATGCGAAAAAAATGGACAAGAAATTTTACGATCCGAACAAAGAGCATTTAGTCGCGCGTGTCTCGCCGACCAAGCCGCAGTTTTTCCAGAACGGCAAAAAGACCGTCGCGATTCTCGACTGCGGGATGAAGCTCAATATTCTCCGCAACTTTCTCGACCGCGGTGTGTCCATCTGGCATTTGCCGCACGACGCTGATTTGTCCCAGTACGAATTCGACGGACTCTTCGTCTCGAATGGTCCGGGCGATCCGGTCTTCGCTCGTGAAGCGATCGAGTCGATTCGCCGAGAACTGAAAAATAACAAACCGATTTTCGGAATCTGTCTCGGTAATCAGCTGCTCGCACTGGCAGCCGGTATGACGACGGAAAAATTGCCCTACGGTCATCGCTCGCAGAATCAGCCCGTGCGCGAAATCGCGACTGGCAAATGTTTCGTCACTTCACAAAATCACGGCTTCACCGTTTCGCGTCAGATGAAAGACGGTTTCGAAGTCGCTTTCGAAAACATCAACGACGGCTCGGTCGAAGGTTTGCGACACAAGACCAAACCTTTTTTCTCCGTCCAATTTCACCCTGAGGCGACGCCGGGACCGACCGATGCAGAATATCTTTTCGATGAATTCGTCGCGAAGCTGTAAAATCCTGAGGTGCAAGATTTGACTAATCTCGTTGGCGACACGCCGCTTTTCGAAGTTGAGAAAAATATTTTTGCGAAGCTCGAATTTCGCAATCCGGTGGGCTCGGTGAAAGATCGTCCGGCGGCGGCGATGATTGCGGCGGCGGAAAAATCGGGCGAGCTGAAAGCGGGCGGACTAATCGTCGAGCCGACGAGTGGCAATACCGGCATCGCGCTCGCGGCGCTCGGCGCAGCGAAAAATTATCGCGTGAAATTAGTCATGCCGGAAAGTATGTCGCTCGAGCGGCGCAAAATTTTAATCGCGCTCGGCGCGGAATTGATTCTCACTCCGGCGGCAGGCGGGATGGTCGCGGCGATTGCAGAGGCAGAGAAAATCGCCAAAAGTGAAAATGGCTGGCTGCCGAATCAATTCGAAAATCCGGCTAATCCGGCGAGTCATTTCGCGACGACTGGTCCGGAAATTTTTCGTGAGTTGCCTGAGATTCAAATTTTTGTCGCGGGAGTCGGGACGGGTGGGACGATTTCGGGCGTCGGTCGCTTTCTCAAATCACAAAATTCCAAAATTAAAATCGTCGCGGTCGAGCCGAGTGAGTCGGCGGTTTTGTCTGGCGAACAAAATGGTTCGCATAAAATTCAGGGTATCGGTGCGGGGTTCATTCCCAAAAATTTCGATCAGAGTGTTGTGGATGAGATTCTTCCGATCGCCTCTGAGCTGGCTTTCACCGTCGCGCGTGAGCTTGCGAAAAAAGGTTTGTTTGTCGGGATTTCCTCCGGTGCGAATTTCGCGGCCGCGCGAATTTTGTCTCAAAAATATCCCGGACAAAAAATTGCGACCATTTTTCCCGACGGCGGCGAGCGCTATCTCTCGACTGAATTATTTTTATAGTAAATGCATGAAGCCCATCTTTCTAGTTCGAAAGCTCAAATGATTGCCGAGAAGGAAATTCTTATAAAGTTTTGCGAAAGAAAGGATATCAAACTTGATAGCACTCCTCTTTATCTAAAAGATTGTCGAGTTGAGCTGGATGGACACTCTTTGGAGCCGCCAATTTTAGTCGAAGTTTATTCTCGTGTTGGAAAGCTCGCGCCTTCTCAGATTAAAAAAGTTTTGGCAGATGTTCTAAAAATGCTTTTTGTCGAAAACTCTCTTGGAAAAAAGTTTCAAAAGATAATTGTTTTCTTAGATGAAGGAGTAAGAGATTCTTTTTTGGGCGACAGTTGGCGTGCCAATGCCCTCAAAATTTTTGGAATCAAAACTGAAGTTATTAGTATCCCAGAAATGTGCAAACTCGTTCTTGAGGCTCAAGAGAGACAAGGAAGGAATTTTAGGAAAAACAAAAGGTGATAAAATTCCGGCGTGAATAAAAAAGCTTATTTCGGCGAGTTTGGTGGCGCATTTGTGCCGGAAGTTTTGCGCCCGGCTTTGACCGAGCTCACGCAAGTTTGGCAAGACGCTCAAAAAGACAAAAAGTTCTGGGTGGAATTTCATGAGCTCGCGACGACTTATTCCTGCCGCCCGACGCCACTGACTTTCTGTGCCAACATTTCTCAAAAACTCGGCGGCGCAAAAATTTTTCTCAAGCGCGAAGATTTGAATCAAACCGGCGCGCACAAATTTAACAATGTCTTGGGTCAGGCTTTGCTCGCGAAAAGACTGGGCAAAAAAAGATTGATTGCGGAGACAGGCGCCGGACAGCATGGTGTCGCGACGGCGACGATTGCGGCGAAATTCGGTTTCGAGTGCACGATTTACATGGGCGCGGTCGATGTCGCGCGGCAACGCCCGAATGTTTTTTGGATGGAAAAATTGGGTGCAAAAGTTATTCCGGTCGAGTCAGGAACGCGCCGGCTGAAAGACGCGGTCGCCGAGGCTTATCGTGATTGGACGGGCAGCGTGGAGACGACGCATTATTTGCTCGGGAGCGCGCTTGGTCCGGCACCATTTCCTGAGATTGTCCGCGATTTTCAATCAATCGTCGGCGCGGAAGTGCGCGGAGAATTTCTCCGCAAATTCAAAAAGCTGCCGGATTATTTAGTTGCCTGCGTCGGTGGCGGCTCAAACGCAATCGGGCTTTTTCATCCATTTTTGAAAGACACGAAAGTTAAATTAATTGGTGTCGAGGCGGGCGGGCGTTCCCAAAAACTCGGCGAAAACGCTGTTCGTCTCGCGACGCAACCGCACGCGCCCATCGGAGTTTTCGAGGGCTTCCGGGGAGAATTTTTGCAAGACGCTTACGGTAATCTCGCACCGACGCATTCGATTTCCGCCGGGCTCGATCATCCGGGTGTCGGACCGGAGCATTCCTTCCTCGCGCAAACCGGTCGGGCGGAATATGTCGCAGCGCATGATGCGGAGGTGCTCGCCGCCGCGCAATTTCTCATGCAAAACGAAGGCATCATTCCGGCGCTCGAGAGTTCGCATGCGTTGGCGCACGCTTTCAAAATCGCGCCGAAACTCAAAAATAAATCGATCGTCGTCAATCTGTCCGGCCGCGGTGACAAAGATATTTTCATTTACGCGCGCGCTCTGCGCGACCAAAATTGGAAAGAATTTTTGCGGGCGGAATTTAACTCACTTTGAAATGGATTTTCCGCTCCATGTTTTTCGCGCCTACGATGTTCGCGGTATCGCGCTCGGTGATTTACCGGAAATCACACCAGAATTCGCGCGTCGAATCGGTCACGCTTTTGTGCGCGAATTAAAAATTCCCAATCCCAAATTGGCAGTCGGGCGCGACAATCGGCTGACGGGTGATGAATTAAATTCTGCGCTCGTCGCTGGGCTCGTCGAGGCGGGTGCGGAAGTGCTCGACATCGGGCACGCGACTTCGCCGTACCTTTACTTCGTCGTCTGCGATCAAAAGCTCGATGGCGGCATCGTCCTGACGGCGAGCCATAATCCGAAAGAATACAACGGCTTCAAATTAATCGCGCGCGAGGCGATTCCGCTGACTTCCGATGAAATTCAAAATATTGGCGCGCGCGTTTGTTCGACCGAAGACTTCGCTATTCGCGCTGATGGCAAAGTCGAAAAAGCAGATTACCAACAAGCTTATTTTGCCAAATTAAAATCGCTTGCGCCGCTCTCACGCAAATTAAAAGTCGTGCTCGATTGCGGCAATGGCACGGCGGGTTATTTCGCGCCTGAATTTTTCCGCGCGCTTGGTTGCGAAGTCGTCGAGCTGTTTTGTGAGCCGGACGGAAATTTTCCGCACCACATGCCGAATCCTGAGGACACAGAAAGCCTGAAAGACTTGCAGAAAAAAGTCGTCGAAACTTCCGCCGATCTTGGACTGGCTTTCGACGGCGACGGCGACCGACTTGGCGTCGTCGACGAACGCGGCACGATTATTCCGGCGGATCGAATTTTAATCTTGCTCGCGCGGGACTTGCTCGCGCGCAACTCAGGGGCAGAAATTATTTTTGATGTGAAATGCACCTATGTGCTTGAAGACGAAATTAAAAAACTGGGCGGTGTCGCGCTGCGCTGGAAAACCGGGCATTCTTTCATCAAGCGCAAAATGCGCGATGATGGCGCGCTGCTCGCGGGCGAAGTTTCCGGCCACATTTTTTTCGCCGAAAATTATTTCGGCGTGGACGACGGCTTGCTCGCCGCGGCCAAAGTCACAAGTATTGTCGCCAATTCGGGGCACACAATTTCCGCCTTGCTCGCCGATGTTCCGCAGACGCACACGACTCCGGAGATCAAATTGCCGATTGCCGATTCCGAAAAATTTGTGACGATGCAAAAAATTGTCGCGGACTTCTCCGCCGAATTTGAAAATGCCGACACGCTGGATGGAGTACGCGTGAGCTTCGCCGATGGTGCGTGGGGACTCGTGCGCGCGTCAAACACCTCGCCAGTTTTGACCTCGCGCTTCGAGGCGGATTCCGCGGTGCGACTCGCTGAGGTCAAAGATATTTTCCGCGAACGACTTGCGAAGTATTCCGCGCTTGATGCGACGCCGCTAAATTAGACCACGAAATTCCTTTTCAGCAAGTTAAGCTGATTGAAAAAAGGCTGTTTTTGCAGTAGAATGATTGGATTTAAAAAAATAAAAAAATGCCAAAACTAAAACAAAAAATTGTTGCGGGGTTGCTGACTTTTTCTTTGCTCGCATCGTTTGCGCCGACAGTTTTTGCCGCTGCCGATTTCGAGCCCTACGACGCGACTTTCGTGATTTCGGCTTATTACTCACCGTTGCCGAATCAGCGCGTTTACTTCCGTGGGACTTATGCGGCGGATGTGCGCCTGAACGGTAATGGCACAAACGGTGCGGACGGCACACAGGTTTATCCAGGCATGCTCGCGGCGCCCAAAACCTATCCTTTCGGCATGAAAATTGAAATCCCGGGACTTGGTGTCGGGGCGATTCATGACCGCGGTGGGGCAATAGTTCTCGCTGGCGAACGCACGATTGCGACGCACGACCGACTTGATGTCTGGATGGGTCGTGGCGAAGAAGGTCTCGCGCGCGCTTTGCAGTGGGGCGTGCGGACAGTCCACGCGAAAGTTTATCCGGCGACTGCGACGCTTGCCGAAAGTTTCACGCTCCCGTCGATGTCTCCGGTTTTCGTCGCGGATTTACAAATCGGCAGCTCGGGTGATACGGTGACGCGTCTGCAAAATGAGCTCAAAACTTACGGTTATTTCCAGGATGAGGTCGACGGAACTTACGACGAGGGGACGGCGCAAGCTGTGCTCGGTTATCAGCTGGCTCGCAAGCTTGTCGCGTCGGCTGATTCTGCGGGAGCCGGAATTCTCGATTCAAACACGCGGGCGAGTTTGAATTCAGAGCTTTTTCAGCGCAGCTGGACACCGCCAAATTCACTGCTGATTGCGACGGCGAATGCGGCGAGTGGAGTTTCAGTCGCTAAAACTTCAACCTCAACTTTAGCTTCGACTTCGACCAAGCCAGTCGCTACTGCGGTGCGTTTCCCGACGACACTCACGCTCGGTGATCGCGGCGCACTAGTGCGCGAGATGCAAATCGCGCTCACTGAGGCTGGTTCCTACGAGTGCGAAGTGAATGGAGTTTTCGATGAAAAAATGGAGGACTGTATTTTCAAATTTCAATCCGAGAACCAAATTCTCGCGAATCGTACTGATTTCGGCGCCGGATTTTTCGGCGAGAAAACGCGTGAAAAATTGGCAAGTTTGCTCGACGCGCGCGATGCTGAAGTCGCGAAACTAATTGCCGATAAAGCCCCGACCTCGACGATTGATGTCGGCGCGAGCGGTGAGGCAGTGACGAAATTACAAACTGCACTCCGCGATCTCGGTTTTTTTGCTGGTGAGATTTCCGGTGAATACGACGCGGCGACTGAGGCGGCGGTGCTCGCTTTCCAAACATCCAAGGGGATTGTTGCCTCGGCGGCAAGTTCGGGTGCGGGAGTCTTCGGTCCGAAAACGCGCGCTGCTTTGACTGCTGATTTGCAGTCGCAATTGCTCGCGACGGCAGAGCTGCCGACGAATCCGGAATGGACGCGTCAGACTTTGGTTGCCTACACCCCGACTTTCGCTGCGAGTCTGAGCTTGGGCGACAGCGGTGAGGCCGTGACCGAGCTGCAAAAAGTTTTACAAAAGCTCGGTTATTCTGAGCTCGCAATTTCCGGCGAATTTGACGAGGCGACTGAGCTCGCGGTGCTCGATTTTCAAATCAAATCGGAAGTGCTCGCCACGAGCACTGAATCGGGCGCTGGGAGTTTCGGCCCGAAGACGCGCGCGGCGATCAATTCCATTATTGACACGCAGCAAATCGCGCTCGCGGCGTAGGAAGAATTTTTAATGATTATAAAGAGCCTTAAAGATTATAAGGATTCAGTTTAGTAGCATCAGTTTTACTAAAAAATGTAAGTTAAAATAGCGAGGAATTTCTTGATGCAAAAAATTGTTTTAGTCGGCGGCGGTTCGGGTATCTCGCCACTCTTGGCAGAATTCGCGCGCCACGAAATTTCCGTCACGGCGGTCGTGACCGTTTTCGACAACGGCGGCTCGACCGGAATTCTGCGCCGCGAGTTCGACATTCCTGCCGTCGGCGATCTGCGCAAAAATGTCTCGGCGACAGCCGGTGCGCTTGGTCAGTTCTTCGAAAAACGCGACGGTCAGCACGCACTCGGCAATCTCGTCTTGGCTGATTTGATTCGCGAAAATGGTTTTAAAAAAGCCACCAAAATTTTCTCCGCATTTGGCGCAATCGAAGTTGTGCCAGTTTCTTTTTCGAATTCCCAAATTGTCGGCACTTTCGAAAATGGCAACAAGATTATCGGTGAAGAAAAATTCGACCACGCTTCGAAAGAACTCGCCAATCACAAGATTAAAAAAATTGCGCTCGAGCCGCGGGCAAAATTGAATCCAGCAGTTCCCAAACTTTTCGCTGCAGCAGACAAAATCGTCGTCGGTCCAGGGAGCCTATTTGGCAGCTTGCTCGTAAATTTCGCCGTCACAGGATTCAAGCAAGCATTTGCAAAATCCCGCGCGCAAAAAATTTTCGTCATGCATGCGAGCGAGCAATTCGGCTGTCGCGGGGAAAGCGTCGAGGCGATTGTGAAAAGATTTGGCGTGGATTTTGACGAAGTTCTGCCTACTAGGAAATGGCATCCGCGAGGGCTCGCTAAGAGAATTCTCGCGTGAAAATCCTTGGTATTGACCCCGGCACTGATAGGTCGGACTAGCCGCCGAAAAACCCAAAACAAAAGAATGCTCAATTACTTGCTGAGATGATTTGTGTCGCCTAACGCTTCGGAATTTCTGAAGTTCAGTTGGAGTCCGCTCGGGGCGGATGGGAGCTTAATTTGCGTGAGCGATTTAAATAAAATCATTCATCCTGTTCCAAAATTTCAAACCCTGTTATTTCAATGTGGTCACACTTAATTGGTTTTATGTTTTCTGGAAGTACTTCATGCTGTCCTTCAGACTCATCAATAGTTATAGCTCGTTGTTTTATATGATTCCCAGTGATTTTTAAAATTTTTCCTAGTAATTTTTCAAATTCTGATTCAGATATAGTATTGTTTTCAGACATATAAGGATAAGGATCAAGCCTGATCTCTTTGCCGGAGGATAGTTTGAGTTTGTAGAAGGGGGAGCCTAAGCACGAATCGTAACCAGCTCCTCCTTTGGTCGCTGGGGTTATTTCTAGGATGCCTGAATAAGTTTTTTGTTTAGCTATGTTGGTGTTACATCCTGATAATATTATGCTGATTACCAAGACATAAATTATTTTTTTCATAGTTTTATAATTTAAAAATTAAAATAGTCTCAAACAAATTTCCGAAATAAATTCTAAAACTTTTCATGATTTCCCAATAATCCCATAATATGCGCCTATTATTTGGCAGTCAAAACTTATTTGTTTTCCCCCTGGAGTGTGGGTAGGATTCAGAGCATTAAACATTTTAATGAAAATCCTCGGCATTGATCCCGGCACCGCGACGATGGGTTTCGCTGTGATTGAGAAAATTACTGGCAAGGTCGAGGCACTCGATTTCGGTGTGATCACGACGCAGCCTCGGGCTTCCGCAGCCGAGCGCTTGCTCGAAATTTCTGACAACATCGCCGAGCTGCTTGAAATTCACCGACCAGATTTGGTTGCGGTCGAGTCACTTTTTTTCTTCAAAAATCAGACGACGGCTTTCGCGGTGGCGCAGGCGCGGGGAGTCGTGCTTGCGAGCGTGGCGCGTTGCGGTGTGCCGCTCACAGAGCTCACGCCGCTGCAGGTCAAGATGGCGGTGACGGGTTACGGGCGCGCTGACAAAAAACAAATTCAAAAAATGGTGCAGCAAATTTTCGCACTCGAGAGCATCCCGCGACCGGATGATGCCGCCGATGCGCTCGCGATTGCTTTCGCGGCCAGCTGAAAAGTTCTAACTGTTCTAACTGTTCTAACTGTTAGAGATGTTTAAATGTAGCGGTACGCGTAATCACCACACTTAGAACAATTCGAACACGTGAGCGCAGCGAACAATAGAACAATTAGAACAACTCCAACTTAGCTGACTTTGACGATTTTGTACTTCAGCTCGCCTGCGGGTGCGGCGACCGTGACTTCTTCGCCTTGTTCGCGGTCGATGATGGCGAGTCCGATGGGTGATTCATTCGAAATTTTCGCAGCGGTCGGATCAGCCTCGGTCGAGCCGACGATGGTATAAGTCTCAGGTGCGTCTTTGTCGGTCAGATTTTGAATCGTCACTGTCGAGCCAACTTTCACAATCTTGCCACTCGATTTTTTCTCAGTGATGAGCTTTGCAGTTTTGATCATGCGCTTCAGCTCGGAGATGCGACCCTCGACGAGGGCCTGCTCATTTTTCGCATCTTCGTATTCGCTGTTTTCAGAAAGATCGCCGAAAGAAATCGCTTCTTTCAAACGCGATGCAACTTCGCGACGCCTCACATTTTCCAGCTCTTCGAGCTCGTCTTTCAGCTTCTTCAAACCTTCGCGCGTGACGAGTGTTTCCTGCTCGTCGCCGCTCACGGCTGCTCGTCCGGCGCCACTGTCATCATCGTCGTCGGCGATGTCGTCATCGCCCAGTCCGCTGCCAGCGATGGCGAGATCTTCTTCAGTCAGATCTTCTTCTTTCTTTGAGTCGTCGTCGTTCATTTTTAAAGATTAAAAGTGAATCAGAGTTTAACCGAGCGCGGCGAGTTTGCAAACTTCTGTGAAGCGGTCATCAACCTCGATTTGCAGCCGATTTTTGATCTGTGCATTTTCGGGTGCCAAGAGGTGCTTGAAGCGTTTTTGGTTGCGCAAAAATTCTTCAATCGGTTTGCGTTCTTTTGGCTGGTAGTTCAGTTTCCATTTGCTGTTTTCGATTTCGATCAGTGGCCAAAAATTCGTCTCGACGGCGGCTTTGCAAATTTCCATGCCGGCGGCAGTCGGTGATTTCCAGTTGGTCGGGCAGGGTGAAAAAACATTCAAAAAGGCCGGACCGGGTGTCTCAATCGCTTTCTTCGCTTTCGCCAATAAATCGAGGTGATGTGCTGGAGTCGATTGGGCAGCGTAAGGAATGCGGTGCGCGGCGACGATTCCTAAAATATCTTTGCGGTTCGTCTGCTTGCCTGCCAAAATTTCTCCCGCCGGAGAAGTCGAAGTGGCTGCACCGAGTGGCGAGGCGGACGAGCGCTGGTAGCCCGTGTTCATGTAGCCTTCGTTGTCGAGACAGACGAAAGTAAAATCCGTGCCGCGTTCGAGTGCCCCGGAAAGTGCTTGCAGACCGATGTCGTAAGTGCCGCCGTCGCCGGCGAACGCTACGATTTTTAGATTTTTTGCTTTGCCGCTGAGTTTCTTTTTCCGCGCGAAAGCTTTGTGCGCGGCAGCGAGTCCGCTCGCGATTGCGGCAGTATTTTCAAAAAGCGAATGAATCCAAGGTGTGTTCCAGCTCGTTTGCGGAAAAGCCGAGGTGCAAATTTCGAGACAGCCCGTCGCATTCACGACGACGATGGGCGCGTCGGTCGAGCTCAAAATCTGTTTCACGATGGAGCCGAGGCCGCAGCCGGGGCAGAGGCGGTGACCGCCGACGAGCTTCGATTCGCGCGATGCTGCAGTTTTCAGATTCATTTTTGTAAAATTGGAAAGGGGAAAAGCAAAAGCGCGAGCGCGATGAAGCCCAGTGCGACGCCGAGATATTGCACCGGCGAGAGCCGTTCACCAAAATAAAAATAGCCGAAGATTAGACCAGTGAGTGCGATGGCGAGCGGCGCAGTCGCGACGGCGATTGAGAGTGAAGATTTCTTCACCGCGAGAGTGAAGAGCAGGCTGCCCAAAAAATAAATTGCGAGTGCCGCCGTGAGCCAGGCGCCACTATTCTTGAGCGACCACATTTTCGCCAAAAAATCGCCGCTGGCGTAAAAAATTACCGCGCCGAAGATGTAGAAATAAAAATTCATCCGCGCAGATTTACAAAATTAATTTTGGGAAATTTTGCTTGTGCGAGCGTCGTAAAAATTTCCGTCGCGTGCTCCGGATTGAATTGTCTTTGACCAATCCCGTAAATCCAGTTGCTAGTTTGCAGTTGGTAGTTGGTAGAAAACAAAGCTGAGTTTATTTCATTGAATAAAACTCCGCCCGTCGAACCGAGCGGCACCATGCGATCTAAAATCCCTATTTTCTTAGCTTTTACGCAGGCTGCCAAAATTTCTTCTGCCGGGAATGGTCGGAAAGTGCGGACGCGAATTACACCAACTTTTCTCCCGGACTTCCGCAAATTGCGTGCTGCGACTTGCGCTGCACCAGCCGCCGAGCCGAGGACGACCAAAATTATTTCGGCGTCTTTCGTTTCGAATTCCTCAATCGGGGTGGCATATTTTTTCCCAAATTTTGCGCCGACTTCGGTAATCGCTTTGCGCGCAGTTTCGAAAGCTTCGAACTGACCGCGTTTCGCTTCGAAAAAATATTCGGGTGAAGTGTAGCCGCCGAGCGTGAGGGGTTTTTCAAAATCAAACAGGTTCGGAAATTTCGGTGGCTGACCGACGAATTTCCGCGCGGCGGCGTCGCTCAAAATTTCAACATTGGTCGCGAGGTGGGAAGTCTCGAAACCGTCGAAACAAATCATGACCGGCAGGCGCACTTTTTCCGCAATCGGAAAAGCCTGCAAAATAAGGTCGTAGGCTTCTTGCGGTGAACCGGCGAAAATTTGAATCCAGCCGGAATCGCGCTCGAGCAGCACATCGGAATGATCGCCGTGGATCGAGAGCGGAGCGGAGAGGGCGCGATTGGCATTCGCCAAAACAATCGGGAGACGCAGGCCGCCCGCATTTACCAAAACTTCGTGCATCAGCGCGAGACCCTGACTGGCAGTCGCAGTCATCGCGCGCGCGCCCGCTGCGGCTGCGCCGATACAGGCGGACATCGCGGAATGTTCAGACTCGACGGCGACGAATTCCGTTCGCACTTTGCCATTCGCAACGAATTCCGAAAACTTCTCCGGAATCTTCGTGCTCGGCGTGATCGGGTAAGCGGCGACCACATCGGGCTCGATTTGGCGCATCGCTTCCGCCACGGCTTCGTTGCCAGTTAGAATTTTTTGCATCAGATTTCAGATGATTGCTTGGAAATAATTTTTAAGCTTTTTGGGCGAGTCGGACAGGCGACGACGCAGAGTCCGCAGGCGGTGCATTTCGTCGCATCGATGCCGAGCATTTTTCCGTCTTTCACGATGATCGCATCGTGCGGGCAGACTGGCCAGCAAAGTTGGCAATTGATGCAAGTTGACTTCGTCCACTCGCAGGTTTGGTGCGACCAATTGCCAGTCGCGTAGTGGCGTGAACTGCCGGGATTTTGAATCGCTGCGCCAAGTGGCATGTCGCGCCAGCCCGGGAGTTTCGCGCAGACGATTTTTTTGTGACCCGGTTTGCCGGTGATGGTCGTGACTTCAGCGAAACCGCGTTCGAAGGCGCGCAGATTGCCCGCGACGATTTCGGCGGGGAGATGTGCGCCGAGCGATTGCGCCAAATCCTGTTTGAATTTTTCCATTGGCGCGAGCTCTAAAATTCGGACGAGCGCGCCCAAAATCGGCACATTCGGAATGTCTTTGCCGATTTCCGCGACGGCGATTGCGCTCGCGGCGAGAGCGAAAACTTGCGCAGTGCCGACCTCCATTTTTAATTTTTTTTGCGGAGAATTAATCAGCAGCAAGCCGTTTTCCTTCAATCCGGCGAGTAGCTCATGAGTGTTCACTTCGCAGCTCGCGAGCAGGCTTGGATCAAGCAGGACCGCTGCATCGATTACTGCCGGGTGCGAAACATCGTTGATCCTTTCGTTTCCGATCCGATTGAAAACCACAACCGGCGCACCGCGTTTTTCTGCGCCAAAATCGGGAAAAGACTGCACAAATTTGCCATGCCTGCCCAAAATCTCGGCGAGTGCCGTCGACGCGGTAATCGCGCCTTGACCTGCGCGGGAGTGCCAGCGGATTGAAATTGTTTCGGTCATAAATCTGGCTGAAATTTTAACATTTTCGAGCTTTAGACGCTTGCCTTTTTGGCTGATTTTTGCTAAAATTCTCAGATAAATCGTAAAACAAAAGTCTTCTAATGGCGGAAAACCAAACCCAAACCAGTTCGTCCCAAATCACCCAACCGGTCGCAGCGCAGCCGATTGTTTCGCCGAAAGTTAGTGAATCGTCAAAAGTTTTCACACCTTTGCCAGTGGAGCCAGTCGCCGCACAAAAACCGGCGCAGGTAGTCACCCCAGCGGAAGCTCCCAAAGTTGCGCCGCCCCCTGAAAATTCAGCGAAAATCGCGGTAGCTGCCGGACTCACCGCGGCGCAGATTGAGAAGCAATCACCGCAGAAAACTTTTCCAGTTGGCGTGCCGGTCGCACCGCAGTTTTCGCCGCCACCCAAAAATGTGCCGCTGCCGCAAAAATCGGCGATAGGACTATCAGATTTTTTCACGAAACTTTTCGCGAAATTCGCCAGTAAACCAGCAAGTTCCCAAGTTCCCGCCGCGCAGAAAACACCCCAGAATTCCATTGCCAGCCAGCCTGATCCGCTTGCCAAAATTTTCGCGAAGTTCGCAGCCAAACCAGCCGCGCCCAAAACTCCACCGCCGCCTGCCCCGAATGAGCAAAAATTAATTGAGGACAAAACTACTACTCAGCAGTTTCTCAATCACAATCAAATCGGAACAGCGAGTTTGGTTAATAAAATTTTTGGCAAAGATAAAAAAGCGCCGAACGATTTGGCGAAGCAAGTTGCGGATGCTGAAAAAATTTACCGCGAGGGACTCGCGAGCGTACGCGATCTGATTTCGCCGAGTTCATTTGAGGTGCATTACGATCACCTCAATCTTTCGGGTGTGTTTGTACGCAGTTTTTTTGTTTATGCTTATCCGCGTTTTCTCGACACGAACTGGATGAGCGCAATCGTCAATTTCGATGCGACTGTCGATATTTCACAATTCATTTACCCAATCGCGAGCGACGAAATTATGCGTACGCTCAAAAAGAAGGTTGCGCAAATTCAGTCCTCGATTACGATGTCAATCGAAAAGGGCAATATCCGCGATCCGGTGCTCGAGACTGCACTCGAAGATGCGGAAAGTTTGCGGACTGATTTGCAGCGCGGTCAGGAAAAGTTTTTTCAATTTGGCATGTATTTCACGGTTTACGCCGAGAATCTCAAAAAACTCGAGGCGACCACCAAAATTATCGAGAGCCAACTTGGCGGAAAACTTATTCTCACCAAACGCGCCGACATTCAGGGCGAGCACGCTTTCAATTCCACCCTGCCGCTCGCGCTCGACGAATTGGAAGTCCAGCGCAACATGAATACTTCGCCGCTCTCGACGACTTTTCCTTTTATCTCATCTTCACTCGCGACTGACGAGGGTATTCTCTACGGACTCAATCGCCACAATAATTCGCTCATCATTTTCGATCGCTTCAAATTGCCGAATGCGAATTCGACTGTTTTCGCGACCTCGGGTGCGGGCAAGTCCTACGCAGTCAAATTGGAAATTCTCCGTCAAGTAATGCTCGGTGCGGATGTGATCGTGGTCGATCCGGAAAATGAATACAAAGCGCTGACGGAGACAGTCGGCGGGACATATTTGAATGTCAGCCTTAATTCCGATCAGCGCATCAACCCTTTCGATCTGCCCTCACCTTTCGAAGGCGATGATGTGAAGCCGGGCGACCTGCTGCGTGAAAATATTATTACGCTCACCGGACTGCTCAAAATCATGTTGGGGGCGATGACTCCTTCCGAAGCGGCGTTGATTGATAAGGCTTTGATCGACACTTACGCGATTCGCGGAATCACGATGGCAGTCGAGGATCCTTCCAAAATGCCGATGCCGACGATGGACGATCTGCACGCAGTCTTGCAATCGACCGAGGGCGCGAAGTCGCTCGCGCAACGATTACAAAAATTTACGACGGGAACCTTCGGCGGAATTTTTAACCGTGAAACCAATGTCAATCTCGGGACGGGTTTGATCGTCTTCTGTATTCGCGATCTCGAGGACGAGCTGCGTCCGATTGCGATGTTTATCTTGCTTAATTTTATTTGGAGCCGCGTGCGTTCGGAATTAAAAAAACGCATCCTCGTGGTCGACGAAGCGTGGACGCTGATGCAGCACGAAGACGCGGCGCGTTTTCTTTACGGACTGGTGAAGCGCGCACGCAAATATTATCTCGGCGTCATCACAATCACGCAGGATGTCGAAGATTTTCTTGAGAGCAAATATGGTCGTCCAATTGTCACGAATGCCTCGATGCAAATTTTGCTCAAGCAGTCGCCGAGTGCCATCGACGCGCTCAAGAAAACTTTCAATCTGACTGACGGCGAAAAATACATGCTTCTGAATTCCGGTGTCGGGCAGGGACTGTTCTTCGCTGATGACAAGCATGTCGCGATTCAAGTCATCGCAAGCTATTCTGAAAATAAAATTGTCACGACGAATCCTGAAGAGTTGCTCAGTCAGCGCGAGGAAGGTTTCGAATAAAATAAAATGCCACGCGAAATTTCCATCTCGCAGGAATTGCAAAAAGTGATTGCTGAGCACGAAAAAGAATTGCGTGCGAATTACAAAAAAATGTTGGCACGCTTCAATCGCCTCCGGCGAAAGTTAACAGTTAACAGTTAATAGTTGGTAGTTGGTAGTTGGTAGTTGGTAGTTGGTAGTTGGTAGTTGCGAAGCGACCACTTTGGTATTCGTAGTTTTTTTAGATAAAAAGATAATGCTAAAAACCAATAATCTTTTTGAAAAACTATTAACTATCCTCTATCAACTATCAACTAATTTCCCATGCCGACGATGCCGAGGATTAGTCCGAGTCCGGCGAGCACCGCGCCGATGAGCCAGAAGCGCATGACGATTTGGTGCTCCGGCCAGCCTAGTTTTTCGAAGTGGTGGTGCAGCGGGGCAATCAGAAAAACTTTGCGTCCGAAAAATTTTTTCGAAAAAAGCTGAATGATGACTGAGACAGTTTCACCGATGAAAACAGCCGCGATGAAAAACAGTGGCACGACGGAATTCGTCAGCATCGCAATCACGCCGAGCGTCGCGCCGAGTGAATAGCTACCGGTGTCGCCCATGAAGAATTTCGCGGGTGGAACATTCCACCACAAAAAGGCAACGATGGCGCCGACGATTACCGCGCAGAGTGTCGCGAGCAAAAGCATGCCGTGAAAAAAAGCGAGCAAACCGAAGCTGCCGAAAGCAATCGCGAGCAGACCGCCAGCGAGTCCGTCCAATCCGTCCGTGATATTCACGGCATTCGCACTCGAGAGGATTACCAGGATAAAAAGCGGAACATACCAAATGCCGATATTGAAATCACCGAGGCGCGGAAGATGGATGAGGCATGCGTTCGCTGCGCCATCGAGACAGCCGAGCTTCGCGAAGAACCACCAGGCACCGACTGCCGCGAAGATTGTCAGCCAAATTAATTTCGGGCGGACGCGCAGACCTTTTTGTTTGCCGACGCCGCGGATATTCCACCAGTCGTCGAGCATGCCGAGCAGTCCCGCGGTGACGAGCGTGAAAAGTGGAATGTAAGTTTCGCTGCGGCTCCAGAGGCTATTCGTCGTGATGCCGAGCATTTGCGGGATGAAAGACAGCAGCACCATCGCGACGACCGTGCCCCAGATCACGACGCCGCCCATCGTCGGCGTGCCGGATTTTTTCAAATGCAATTCACGAAAAATCGTCGAGACCTTGCCATCGACCGAGCTGTCGCGAATCTGCTGACCGAGTCGATTGCGCTCGAGGAAGCGGATGAAAATCGGCGCGAAAATCATCGCGACGACGAAGCTCAGTCCGCCGAAGCCGAGGATGAAGGTGAGGTTGTGCAGGTTCGCGGTACTCGAAAGTAGCTCATTCATTTCATGAATTTTACCATCGAAAATTTTCCTCAGCCCAGGCGATCAGGCTCTTCGCTTCCTGGAAGCGATTTGGCGAGCGTAAAACAATCGCGAGAATTTCTCGACCATTCCCAATTTCTGCAATCGTCGCGACGCATTCGCCGGCGGCGTCGGTGAGTCCGGTTTTGAGTCCGCGAATTTGCAGGTAGCTGCCAAAAAGATTGTTCGTCGAATAAAGTTCGTGGTGCAAGCCGTCGATGGAGTCGATCCCGGTCTTGCTCGTCGCGACCGTTTGCCGCAAAAAATCATCGCGCAAAAAATACTGTGCGAGTGTCGCGAGGTCGCGCGTCGTCGCGAAATTCGCGGCATCGTCATAACCGACCGGATTGGCGAAGTGCGAATTCACGAGTCCGAGCGCGGCGGCTTTGGCGTTCATTTTTTCCACAAAAATTTCGGTGCCGATTTTCTCACCGAGCGCGACGGCGGCATCATTTGCTGAATCAATCAGCAGGGCTTTCAATAAACTCGCGACTGAAATTTGCTCGCCCGCGCGCAGACCGACTTTTGCCGGAGGCTGATCGGCCGCGGCTGCACTCACGGTGACGATGTCACTCTGTTTGAGATTTTCCCGCGTGACGACGGCAGTCATCAATTTCGTGAGACTGGCGATGGGCAATTTTTCATCCGGATTTTTCGACCACAAAATTTTCCCGCTCGTGAGATCGACGACAATTGCTGCCTGAGCGTTGACGACAGGCTCGCTGAATTTCACGAGCGTTGGCGCAGCGTGAATTTCCAAAGTGGTGATTGGCGGAATTGTGGTCGCGGGTTCACCAGTCAGACCGAGTAGTGCGAAAAAATTTTCAAACATCGAGACGAGGATTAAGGATTAAGAAGTAAGTTAGTAAGGAGTAAGTTTGTAAGAACTAAGAAGGTGAGTTAACCCACCACCTAGGTGGTGGGTTAACGGAAAGGGTTAAGAGTTAAGTTTTTTTTAAGTCAGCAACTTCCTTCGCGGTGAGTGGACGATATTTGCCGAGCGCGAGTTCGCCGAGTGTGAGATTTTTGACGCGCACTCTTTTTAGCTTCAGGACTTCGCAGCCGACTTTGCCGAAAATTTTGCGCACCTGGCGGTTGCGACCTTCGCGCAAGATTACACGCGCTTTTCTTTTCTCCAACATTTTGACTTCGGCGGGTTTGGTCTTGCGACCTTCGAGCGGCACGCCGGCTTCGATTTTGCGGATGCGTTCGTCAGTCAGATCGTCGGCGACTTCGACTTCGTACTCTTTTTCGCTTTCGAATTTCGGGTGGGTGAGCGTGAAGCTCAGATTGCCGTCGTTCGTCAAAATCAAAAGTCCGGTGGTGTCTTTGTCGAGGCGCCCGACCGGGAAAATTTTCCATTCAGCTGGAAAAAGATCCAGCACGATTTTTGGCTCGGTTTTCGTTTTGGCATTCGAACAGACGAAACCAGCAGGTTTATTGAGCATGAAATAAACCAGCTCCGGCTTGTCCGCCAAAGTTTGCTCATCGACCTCGACGCGATCTTTGTCCGGATCGACTTTCGTTCCGAGCTCGCGCGTGATTTTTCCATTCACGCGGATTTTTCCGGCGGAAATTAATTCGTCGGATTTGCGGCGTGAGGCCACACCTTTTTCGGCGAGAAATTTATTTAGGCGGATTTCCACTTTTCCAATTTTACTCGTAAAATCGGGCTCCGTTTCCAATGAGTTTTTATCGCAAATATCGCCCGCAAAAATTAGCCGAAATCGTCGGTCAGGCGCATGTGCGCCAGACTTTCGCAAATGCGCTTTCACGCGGCGGACTTTCGCACGCTTATCTTTTCACTGGTTCACGCGGCACCGGCAAGACCTCGACGGCACGCATCATCGCGCGTGCGCTGAATTGTCTCAATCCGGGCGCGGATGGCGAGCCCTGCAACGAGTGTGACATCTGCCGCGATGCGTTGCTCGGGCGTTTGGTTGATTTGATCGAGATTGATGCGGCGTCGAATCGCGGCATTGACGAGATTCGGGATTTGAAAGAAAAAATTCAATTCACGCCGAGTCGCGCCAAATTCAAAATTTATGTGATTGACGAGGTGCACATGCTGACGAAGGACGCTTTCAATGCTTTGCTCAAAACTTTGGAAGAACCGCCAGCACACGCTTACTTCATTCTCGCGACGACCGAACCACACAAAATTCCCGAGACAATTATTTCTCGCACGCAGCGCTTCGACTTCCACCGTTTGACCGAAGCCGAGATTACCGAGCATCTCGCGACCATCGCGCAAAAAGAAGGCATCGCGTTTGAACCAGCGGCACTCGGTCTGATCGCGCGCCAGTCGGCGGGCGGGATGCGCGACGCACTCGGCATGCTCGAGCAGCTCGGCGCGGGCGGCGCGGTTTCTGTCGAATCTGTTTCGCAGAATCTCGGACTCAGTCGACCGCAGGCAGTCGAGGATTTCGTCTTCGCATTACTTTTCTCGAAACTGACTGAGGCACTTGCGACGATTGACGGCTTGGTCGCGGAAGGCGCGAATTTGATTCAATTCAATAAAACCGTGCTCGCGAAATTGCGCGAGGTGATGCTCCAAAAAGTCGCCGAGAATAAATTGCCTGAAGCCAAAAAAACGCTCGCAATTATCGACGAATTTACCCGCGCCGGTGAAGAACTGAAAAACGCGGTGATTCCGCAGTTGCCGCTCGAAGTGGCAGCGATTTCAGTTTGCGCTGCGCATGTCGCTATTCCGTCCGCGTCAAAAATCGAACCCAAGACGGAGGTAGCGCCCAAAGTGGAAATTAAAAAAGCGCCCGATCAGACAGAAAAAAAATTTGCGGCGGTCGTGACCGAAGTGGCAGCGCAAAAAATTGACACTGGTGCGGCGATTTCCATCCCGCTAGTTGAGGCGGCGCTCCCGCAAATTCTCAGCAAGATTCAAAATCCGACCGTCAAGATGGTGTTGAAGGGTGCAAAAATTCTGGCGGCGGATGGTGTGACGCTTGAGCTTGGCGTCGGGAGCGACTTCCTCGTCGGCAAACTCGATGCGGCGGCGCGCAACCTACTCGCTGAAAAATTCGCCGAAGTGCTAGGACGCAATTTGCAGATTAAAATTGTGCGCGCGGAAATTCAAATCGCCTCGGCCGCGCCGGAAATTTCCGAAAAGCCTCAAACGAAACCGCGAACAATCGCTGATGCCGCTGAGAATTTATTCGAAGAAGGCTGGTAGGAATTTAAAATTCTAAATTTAAAATTTAAAATTAAAACAATGAACTCAAAAAAGATTGTCACCGCACTAGCGATTTTCACGGTCGGATTTCTCGCGGGGCATTTCGTCACGCCGCAGCTCGTCTTGAGCGCGCCAGCTGAGATTGCCGCGGCGCCTGCGCCGGAAAGTGCGCTCACGAATTCCGCCACAGTCGGCGACCTCAATGTCCCAATCTTCGACCAAGTCTGGCAAACGACGATGGCGAAATTTGTCGATGTCGAAAAGCTCAATTCCCAGAAAATGTTTTACGGCGCGATGAAAGGCGTGGTCGCGTCGCTCGGTGATTCGCACTCGGAATTTCTCGATCCGCAGGAGAGCGCGGAATTTCGCGATTCGCTCGCGGGAGAGCTGACCGGCATCGGCGCCGAGATCGGGATGCGCGACCAAGTGCTCACGATTATTTCGCCGCTGCGCGGTTCGCCGGCGGAACGCGCCGGACTTTTGCCGGGTGACCGCATTTACAAAATCGACGATGAGCTCGCGGGCGAACTCACCGTTTTCGAAGCGGTCAGCAAAATTCGCGGAGAGATTGGGACCACCGTCAAGCTCACAATTTTTCGCGGCGAAGAACTTTCACCCCGTGAAATCACGATTACACGCGAATTGGTCGAAATCGCCAGCGTGACTTCTGCAGTCCGTGATGATGACATCGCGGTCGTGACAGTCAATACTTTCGCCGACAATACTGCGGAAGAATTTGCGCGGACGCTTGCCGAGCTCGCGCTCAAAAATCCAGAAGGCATTGTGCTGGATTTGCGCTACAACGGCGGGGGATTTCTCGACGCCTCCATCGCGATGGCTTCCAATCTGCTCGCGAGCGGGAATATCGTCCAGATTCACGAACGCGGTAAATCGGACGAGACGATTCCAGTTTCTGGTGCGCCGCTTTTGCCCACGACACCGCTCGTCGTTTTGATCAATGAAGGTTCGGCCTCGGCTTCCGAAATTCTCGCGGGAGCGCTGCAAGACGCCGGACGCGCGAAGCTGCTCGGCGAAAAGAGTTTTGGCAAAGGCACGGTGCAGGAATTAATTTCCGAATTCGCCGACGGCAGCACGCTGCGAATTACGGTGGCGAAATGGTTCACGCCAAATGGTCGCGCTATTGACGGTGTCGGTCTCGATCCGGACATCGTCGTCAAAATGCCGCTCGAAGATTATTTCAGTGATCGCGACCCGCAGCTCGATGCTGCGGTAAATTTTCTCAAAACCGGCGAGACTCCGAAAGTTGAAAAATCTGCCGAAGGAAATTAAAATCTCGCAACTGCTCGGGTGGTGAAAAAATTCCTGGCTGCCTTTATATCTGGTTAACAGTAAGCTAACTTGAAATCTAGAATGTGCTCGGGTGGTGAAATTGGTATACACGTACGCTTGAGGTGCGTATGCCGCAAGGCGTGGAGGTTCAAGTCCTCTCCCGAGCACCAAAAATCTTCTTAATTAAAAGATTGAGGTTCTTTTTTGGCGAGCAGGTTCTAATTTGTAATTCAAGCCACCCCGTCACAACCTATTGCGAGTAATTCATCAATTTTCGTTCGAATCTTGAGATATTCTTCGCGAGCCTGATCGGCAAGTTTTTTTAACTCGGGATCGTTCGGATTCTCTTCACTTGCTTCGTGAAGTTTATTGTATTCTTGGAGCGCGTCATCTCTTTTGCCTTCGAGATTTTCCAGTCTCGTAGTTATGTCAATAAAATCAGTTCCGGAGTCAATTGATCCGACATTTTTTTCGGCAGCAGTCATTTAATAAAATTAAAGGCGCGAATTTTTACATTAAAATAAAATCTTGTCAACTAGATTATTTGGGCTTATTTTCTAGTCTGATTTGGCTTAGCCGATTTCAGTCGCGTTTCATGAGCAGTCCTGCGCTGACGAAAAAAATCAGCGCCAGTGGCGCGAAGAAAAGCGAATTCACAAAAATTGAATGGACGAGCAGCCCGGCGCAGGCGGAGAGGAAGCCCCAGTTTTTCGCGCGGAAATGTGCGGCGGCGAGATTCCACAAAAAAATTCCAAAGACTGCGAGTCCGCTGATGCCCGTCATCGCAGCGATATTGAGCAGCGAAGCATCCGAGCCAGTCGCGGCGTGCGAATCGGCGGCAGAGAAATTTTGGTGAAATTTATACGCGCCGAAGCCGACTCCGAGCAGGGGCTTTTCGGCAAAAATCCGCCAGCCTTCGTTCCAGCTGTTGACGCGCAGTTGCGCTGTCGGATCGAGGACTTGCTGTGAGGCGTTGCCGAGCGATTCGACCGACTGGCTGAATTCGCCGACGCGTTCCGCGAGTCGTGGCGAACCCGCGATGCTGAGCATCGCGACCAAAATTCCGGCGAGCAAAATCCGCCGATTGCCAAAAATTCCCAAAATCAAACCGGAGACGCCGAGTGCGAGTAGTCCGCTGCGCGAAAAAGTCAGCAAGAGTGCGACACCGAAAATTCCGGCGCTGGTCAAAATCAAAACTTGGCGTCCGGAATTTTTTTCACGCAAGAAGCGTCCGCCGAGGAGTGCGAGTAAAAAGGCGAAGCCGCCTGCGGCAAAATTTGGGTCCAAGAAAGTCGAGGTCAGACGACCGATGTGCGGGTCGAAGCCGAGCTCAGTCAAGCCTGCTTTCGTGAAGTCGGGCAAGATTTGGAAAAGCACGAAGCCAGCGACTGCGAACAAAATTCCACCGAGCAGCAAAATCCGGAAGACCTGTTCGGTTTCTTTTTTCGTCAAATCCCGCGCGACGAAAATCAGTCCGGAGATTCCGACGAAACGGAAAAAATACAAAAGTGCGAATTTGAAATCGGCGCTCGCGAGCCCTGCCGAGCCGAGTAGCAAACTTAAAAATCCGATTGCCCAAAAAATCAGCAGACTGCCAGTGACGGCATCGAGTTCGATTTTTTCCTTCGCCAAAAATTTCCGAGCGAACCAAAGCATCAGTACGGCTGGCGCGATAAGGTCGAGCAGCAAAAAAGAAACTCCGCCCAATTCGACCCGTCCGAATTCGCCCGCGAAAGCGGCGATGATTGTCGCAGCGAGACCGCAGACGGGGAAGCGCAGTGCGAGCAGCCCAAAAATTCCCGCTCCTGCCACTGCGAAAATCAGCTGCGGAGCGAAGACGGCACTCGTCGCGAGTGCGAGAATTGCCAGACTTAAAGCGATTTTGTTTTGGGCGAGCGGGTGCACGCGCTTGATTTTAGCGTGTCGAGAAGGTAATTTGGAGTGGAATTTTAATTTCCCCAAAATGCTCGTTCGTAAATTTGGCGGTACCTCGATGGGTTCGACCGAGTCTATTTCGACGGTAGTCAAAATAGTCCAATCTTACCGCGGCGAACAGGTCGTGGCTGTCTCGGCGATGTCGGGTGTGACTGACTCGCTGCTCGCGGCGACGAAGGCGGCACTCGCGGGTCGCCGCACGCTGGTCAAAAAAGTCATTGCCGAAATGCTCGCGCGTCACATCGCAACGGCGGGCAAGAACATTCAAAATGAGAAAGTTTTGGCGGAGACGAACCAGTATTTCGAAAAAGTTTTGTGTGATTTGTCGAATTTTCTGAAAGCGATTCAGGAGCTCGGCGAACTTTCGATTCGTTCGAAGAATACGATTATGGCAGTCGGGGAGCGACTCTCTGCCAAAATGCTCGCGGGGATTTTGACTTCCGCTGGTTCACCGGCCGAGCAGCTCGATCTCGAAAAAGCCATTCCGCAAAAATTCAAAAAGGCCGATCACGATTTCTACATCGCGACGGAAAAAATCTTTGCGCAAAAAGTTCGCAAGATTATCGCCAAAAAGAAAATTCCCATCGCGACGGGCTACTTCGGCTGGGTGCCGGGTGGCATGCTCGACGCGGTCGGGCGCGGTTATTCCGACTACTGTGCGGCGCTCATCGCGGCTGGTGTCGCGGCGAAAAGCCTCGAAATTTGGACGGATGTCTCTGGCATCTTGACCGCTGATCCGCGCAAAATTCCGCAAGCCAAAATCATCGACGACATTTCGAGTGAGGCGGCAGCGGAGCTGGCGCACTTCGGCGCCAAGGTCATTCACCCGCAGTCGATTCATCCGGCGATTCGTGCGAGGGTGCCAGTCTGGATCAAAAACACTTTTCGCCCTGGTGATCGTGGCACGGCGATTCTCCCCGAGATCAAAAATCCCCCACAGATCATGACTTCGGTGACCTGCAAAAAAGGCGTGACCATCGTGAATATCGCGAGCTTCCGCATGCTGCTGCAGTATGGTTTTCTCGCCAAGATTTTCAATGTCTTCGCGAAATACGAAATTCCCATCGATGTAGTTTCGACTTCCGAAGTTTCCGTTTCGGTCACGATCGAAGACGAATCGAAATTGCCAGAAATTATCAAAGAGCTCACGCCGATTTCCAAAATTTCCGTCCATCCAAAGAAGGCCATCATTTGCCTAGTCGGCATGGGCATCTACAAACGCCGTGGTGTTGCCGGTGAAGTTTTCGCGACACTCGGTGCGGCGGACATTTCCATCGACCAGATTTCACAGGGTGCGAGCGAGATCAATATCACTTTCGTCGTCGACGAAAAAGACGCTGACAAGGCAGTCGCGATCCTGCACAAAAAGTTTTTTGAAAATGCTTGAAGCCAAAATTTCGCGCCGCCCGACGCTTCTCGAACTTTGCAAAACTTCTCTCTATATCGGCGCGATTAGCTACGGCGGTCCGGCGATTTTGGCGCAGGTCAAAAAATTAGTTGTCCACCAAAAGAATTGGCTCACGGAAAAAGATTTTTTGGACGGGCTCAGTCTGGCGCAGATTTTGCCGGGAGCGACGGGGATCAATATCATGGGTTACATCGGTTACCGCATTCACAAAATTTGGGGCGGAATTTTCGCGCCGCTTTGTTTCGTTTTACCGGCTGTTATTTCGATGCTGCTGCTCTCAGCGGCGTACTTTCTTTACGGCAATCTGCCGGTGATTCAGTCGGCGATGCTGTCGCTCGGTGCGCTCGTGGTCGCGTTGCTCGCGAATGCGACCCTGCAATTGGGTCAGACCGTTTTTAAAAAAATTAACGCGAAAACACTTAAAGGTTTTTTTATCGCACTGCTGACTTTTGTCGGCGCATTTTTTTTCCAGCTCAGCGTGCTTTGGCTCGTGCTCCTCGCGGGAGTGCTCGGAGTCGGATTTTATTATTTCACAGCAGAATTCGAAGACGAACATTTGGCACTGCATTCCAAGGGTCGGCATCAGGTGAAGCTGCACGCGGACCGGCTCAAATTTTTCGACTATCTGCCTGTGTTTGGTGTATTGCTCGTGATTGGTGGGATTTTGCTCTGGCCGAATTTGCGTGAAATTTTCACAACTTTCTTCGGGATCGGTGCTTTTTCTTTCGGCGGCGGCTTCATCGCGATTCCACTCATTCAGCATCAGATCGTCGACCAATTGCACTGGCTGAGTTTGGTCGAATTTCGCGACGGCATCGCGCTCGGGCAAGTGACGCCCGGACCAGTCTTCATCACCGCGACTTTCATCGGCTACAAAGTTTTTGGCATCGTGGGTGCGCTGGTTGCGACCCTGGCAGTTTTCACACCTGCGCTCACCGCGATGATGCTGCTCGCCGGCGTTCACGCGAAGGTCAAAGAATTAAAATTGGTCAAAGTCATCATCAAAGGTTTCCTCGCCGGCTTCATCGGACTGCTCGCCGCCGTGACGCTCCAGTTCGCGTTGAGTTCGCTCACCGATTGGTCGACCTGGCTGATTTTTTTGGTGTCGCTCTTCGTGCTGCTCTATCTCAAAAAAGATGTGCTGTGGGTCATCCTCGGCACGGTTTTGTTTTCGCTATTTTTGACAGTGCTGGCGTAAATTTTTCACTTCGATTTTTTCGGGCAGCGAAATTTGACTGCTATTTTTTAGCCAAAATTTGAGCTAATTTTAAAAATGATTTTTTCCGCTAAAATACTGCCTAGTCTTTAGCTCGATTTGGAAGTTTTGGTCTCTGTATTTTTAACCCCTCTCACATGGCTCAATATAAAGTTGGCGTGATTGGCGCGACGGGTGCGGTCGGAATGGAAATGGTGCGTGTTTTGCATGACCGCAAATTTCCAGTCGGTGAGTTGCATCTTTTCGCGAGTGAACGCTCCTCGGGCAAAAAGATTGCCACGCCGTTTGGTGAAATCGAAGTCGAGTTATTTTCAGTTGAAGCAGCTCGCGAGATGGACTTCGTTTTTCTCGCTGTGTCGGGTGACTTCGCGACTGAGTTCGCGCCGCAGATTGCGGCGGAGGGCGGAGCAATCGTGATCGACAATTCTTCGGCCTTTCGTTATGACGAAAAATATCCGCTCGTGATTCCGGAGATCAATCCGCAGGAAGCCAAAAAAAGCCGCCTCATCGCGAATCCGAATTGCACGACCGCGATTCTCGCCGTGGCGCTTTATCCGCTCCACAAAAATTTCGGCGTGAAGCGCGCAATCGTCTCGACTTACCAGGCGACTTCCGGCGCGGGCGCGGAGGGCATGGCGGAGCTGGAAAATGAAACGAGAAAATATTTGGCTGGTGAGCCAGTCAAGAACGAAATTTTCGCGCATCCGATTCCTTTCAATCTGATTCCCCACATCGATAAATTCCAAGATAATGGCTACACGAAAGAAGAAATGAAAGTGACTTGGGAGACGCGCAAAATTTTCGGTGAGCCAGAATTCAAGCTTTCTTGCACGGCGGTACGCATTCCGACTTTCCGCGCGCATTCCGAGAGCTGCACGATCGAGACTGAGAAGCCGATCACACCGGAGGCGGCGCGCGAAATTCTCCGCAAAGCTCCCGGCGTGAAAGTCGTCGATGACACCGCGAAATTAGAATATCCGATGCCGCTCAACGCGACCAAAAAATACGATGTCGAAGTTGGACGCATCCGCGCATCGCTCGTCTTCGAGCATGGTCTCGATTTCTTCGTCTGCGGCGATCAGCTGCTCAAAGGCGCAGCGCTCAACGCGGTGCAGATTGCGGAGCTATTGGTTTGAGTTTTTGGAATTTTTGAATTCCTTGTTGCATGGCATTAGCCATATTTATAGCAGTTTTTTCAAGTGTCTGGGTTGTTTGAGATTTGCCTCGATTGGCGACTATTAAATAATCAACTACAGATTTATTTCTTGAATCAAAAATATTGCCCGCATTTTCTTTTAGCCTTTCAATAATTTTAGTTACGGTCTCTTCATCGTTGCCCATATCGTCGTCGAACTCTAAGCCCTCTTCGTGGAGCGCCCACCCTTTGCCATTCCAATAAATTCCTTTTTCGCCACGATCAGTTTCGTTGAAAAATACTTTTAACTCTTCGATGGTTCCATTCTGCTCGTAGCCTAAAATTTTTGCCGCTTCGAAAAGAGCATAGGCGATTGGAGATTTGTCCATTTTGATTTCGCGATTTTGGATTTCCTTTTCGAGTTTTTGAATCTCACTTTGAGTTGATATTTTTGCAAGATTTTCATTGCCTTCATGAATTTGATAATTTTCAAAATAGATAGCTGAGTCGCGAAAAACTTTTTTGGCGAGTGCAGCATTGTCGGCATAAAAATCACCAAGAGTGTTTTCGATATATTTCAAACGAATTGATTTTTCTTTTGGCTCGGTCAATCCCAGATCCAAAATCGCTTCCCAAATTTTTCTTCGAGTTTCTTTTTTCTCTTTCAAAACACTCTCGACAGTAACTCCAGGCATGACTGAGCGATAACTGTCGCCGACTGTAATTTCATTAGGTGTTGTGATAATCGAATGAAATAGTTTTTCAGGATCGCGGTTGGTCTCTTGAATCCAATCGAGTGGTTTTCGTTTTGCTTCTTGAGCTGAATCAAGCCCTCCATTGATCATAAATAGATAAGGGGTGGAGGCTGCGCTCAGCGCTGCAGAGCTAGCAGCGCCCATTCCTGTGGCTGCGACTGTTGCTATTTCTGCTGCGCCCAAGCCTGTGTTTACGCCAGTTTGCTTCCATTTCAAGTCAGCAACCTCTTCGTTGTCTTCCGTGATAGCGTCGGCTGCGCCTAAAATTCCGAAACCGGTGACTAAGGCTGGTCCCAAATATCGAAGAGTATTCTGCATCAATTTTTTTGATGCACCAACTTTTTTACCAATCTCCAAAAATTCTTCTACAGATTCTTTCATGGCTGCAGAATTTGAGACCCCCTTTTCTTTAGTAATTTCTGTCGCGCGATCCTTTAAAAGTCTTGCAATTTCCTTGCGACGCGTAGGAGCATCTTTAATTTTTATTGCTTTTTTAAAGTCCGGTGCTCTTAGTGTTCTTATAACCTTAAGTCGAGTTTCTGTGAGGTCTTTGACTTTTTTCTCGGCGGCTTCTCGCATTTCTCTGAATCCTCGCCATTCTTCATCTGGCGCCCAGCTGCTCATATCTACTGCGATTTCTTCATTAATTCTCGCCTTTAGCTTGTAGAATTTAATTTTTTCGAGTAGGCGTGCAGGTTTACCTGTGCGTGCTGCTGGATTTTCAATTAGTCTTTTTGGCGTATCCCAAAGAAGCTCTTTTGCCTCTAAAGCCTTGAGCTTATAGATGCCCTGATAAGTTTTCATTATCTCAGGCATATTGGCTTTGAGACCGAAGCCATTTTTTATAAGCTTATATTGTCCGTAAGTTGCGCCTTCTACTGCACCTTTGGCTAGTCGTCCGGCTATTCTGAGCGGGTTCATCGTTCGATTTTTGTAGGTGAGCTCAAAAATAGATTTAGTGACGCCCACACTTGCTCCGATTCCGGCAATCGCGGCATCAACCTTAACCAACATGCCCCCTCTTTGCCACCAGGGATTTTTTGAATCCATTAACCAATCCCCAAAAGCATTGATTAATTTTGGTGTGGTAAAAAATGTAAACACAACAGTGTCTTTACCGAGGATTGCTAAGTTAATTAGTCCGTCTTTTGTAACCTCAACTACAGCCCAGCCGCCTTCTTCTTTAGCTGATTCAAAAACTCTCGAAAAACTTTCTTTAGACGCTGCCAAGTCCGGAGGCCACTTTTTAAGACTTTTCCCAAACACCTTTACTGCCATGGCAGTCTTGGGCATCACTTTAGCCAAATACTCGGGAGTGCCCTGATTTTTTTCAGGAGGTTGGCTATTTTCTTTATTTTGTTTTTCATTTTCATTAGAACTTTTATTCTCTCCATTCAACCAGTTAGATAATTTTTTGATAAGACTCTCTGGATTTGTTATTTCTCCAAGTTTGCCAGACACACTCTCTCCGAGCATCTTGAATCCCAAAACTGCAGCACCTAAACCCAGCGCTCCTCCCGCAAATTTCCAGAAGCCCCCGTTTCCTTTTTCGGCAGAATCAGATTTTTTTTCTTTGCTTTTAAAAAGCATTAATATGCTGAGAATTGCGACTCCGCCTACCGCGAGAGCAGCGGCACGCGGATTTTTTTCTTGGAATTCCTTGGCGGATTTTAGAGCTTTACCTAAATCGCGTTTTCCGGCACTGATTAAAGTTTCAGTTTTTCCTTCCGAGCTTTGCCAAAAATCTTTACTAGAAACAACCTCATAAACATCTAGACCATCTCCTGCTAAAGACTTAACTGCTGCCCAGAGCGCCGGATTTGCTTCCAATTTTTTTTGAAAATTAACTTCGATTTTTCCTTGCAGATCTTTGGGCTGCAAGTCTTTCAGTTTGGCATTAGGGTTGTTTTTTAGAAAATTTAAGATTTCCCAACTGGCTTCAGTTTTTTCGATTAGGATTGGATCTTCTTCGGCTTTCTCGATTTTTGCCTCAAACCCATCATTTTTTTCGCTGCTTCCAATAATTTTTTCAGCCTCTTGAATAATTTTTTCTTTTTCCTCTGATGTTTTGGCTTTAAGAATGTTCTCTCTTAATTTGATTAGGTCTTCATTTTTTTCACCAACAACTTTTAAATAAAAATCGACTTTCTCTTGAAGGCGTTGGTAATCGCGATCAAGTGATTTTTTTTTCGCTTCGACTTCGACAAGAGGTGTTTTTTCTTGAGAAGTTTCGATCTTGGAAACCTGGCTCATATTATTCGTTTTTATTAGTTTTTTGTGGGACGGCGTCCATTTTTTTCCGGAATTCGTTAGCGATCCGCAGATTCACGAGTTGGGCTTTCGCGGCGCGTTCGGGTAAGAAATTTTTGGGCTTTTTGACTTCCAGTTTTTTGCGCAAAGTTTGTAACTTCAATGCAGTTTTTTCTCGGCGCAAATTCTTTTTGGCGAGCTCGTCGAGGGCGCTTGCGAAGTTGGAATTTTGCATTTTGGTTTCCTGGTATTTTACCATAAAAACCAGCTTAGAGCAAAGACTTCCCAGCGAGCGAGCTTTCCGCTAGAATCCGCTTCCGTTAACTTCAAGCATATGTCTCGTGGAGGCACCAAAGCGCAGGCTTCGCAGTGGATTTGCTCGGTATGTGGCAAGCAAGTTGATTCGGCAACGATCATCAACAAAGCCACGACTCCGAAAATCGAAGGTCGCAATCGTTACTGCAAGCACTGCCGCAAGCACACACCGCAGAACACGAAAGCCGAGAAATCCGGTTCGCTCGGTCTCGCGCGCAACAAATAGTAGGATTATGAAGACGATTAAGAGTCTTGAGGATTCTAAGGATTTTGAGTTTTAGTAAATTATCCAATCAAAATTTTTAATTTCTCAAATTTTCTTGTCATCTTTGCGGTCTTTCTTTTGCTATAATCAAGCAAATTTGACTGAAATGAGCATATTAAATTTTCAATTTTCAATTTTAAATTAATTTGCCTACTTGGATTCTTTTCGGGATTGGAGCGGCACTGCTGCTCGGTGCGGCGAATATCCCGCAGAAGCTCGCGCTTGGCGGAATTTCGGCACACATGCTTTCACCTTTCGCATACGGCGTACTTTCCGGCATCGTGATTATCGTGATTAATCTGGCACTGTTTCTGTACTACCGCGATGACGCGCAATTCTTCGCCAAAAAAGAGTGGGGCTTCGCGCTGCTCGCCGCAGTCATGTTTTCGCTCGGTTCAGTCTGCATCGCGCTCGGCTATCGCCGCGGTGCGCCGACCTCGAGCTTCGTCGCACTTTTCAATACCAACACGCTCGTCGCGACTGTACTCGGCTTAATTCTCCTCAAAGAATTCACCAGTCTGACTGCGCTCGGCATCGTCAAAATCATCATCGGTGCGGTGCTTGTGATTGCCGGCGGGATTCTGGTTTCGGTTTAATTATTTCTCGCGCGTCGAATAGTCGTTGACGAAGACTGAAATCGCCGTCGCGATTGGCAGGGAAATGATGATGCCAACGACCGGATTGATGGTCTCGGGGAAGCTGGCACCGACGAGCATCGCGAACATTATGATAATTGGCGAGAGACCGACGGCTTTGCGCATCACGAGCGGGACGATGATGTTATTTTCGAGCTGCTGGACGCCAAAGTAGATTACAACAATCACGAGCGCGAAGACCGGACCGCCTTGGCTCAGTGCCAAAATTGCCGCAGGGATTAAGGCTAAAAACGGACCGACATAAGGCAGTAATTCCGTGAAGCCGGCGAAAGTCGCGAGGGTCGCCGCATAATGTACGCCTGCAATTTTTAGCACGACATAGGTCAGCAGGCCGATGATAATCATCAAAATAATTTGTCCGCGCATCCAAAGACCAAGCTTGTCTTTGATGAGTGTGCCTTTTTCCAGGAGATAGTGATGGAAGCGGTGCGGGAAAAGTTTGATTAAAAAACTTTTGATTCCGTTTTCGTCGATGGTCATGAAGAAGGCGATCACAAAAACGAACACGAAATTCACCACTCCGCCAGCGACTGATTTCACCACCGCAAAAGCATTTTGGCTGATGGCGCCCAAAAAACTGAGACCAGCAGCAATGTTTTCGCGGCTGAGATTTTGTTGGAGGTTGGTCAGGTAATTTTGTAAATTGGTGATTTGCGTTTGAATGGCTGTGGTGTCGATGCCGAATTTTCCGACCCAATCCAAGACCGCGGTCGCGAGTTTCGGAATTTCATTCGCGAGGATTGGCACGAATGAGGCGAGGACTAGCCCGACAACTCCCACGAAAACAACATAAATCAGCAGAATTCCGACTGATCGCGGAATGTGCCATTTCTGCATTTTGTCGACAGCTGGATCAAGCGCCACTGCGATGAAGGCGGCGATGAAGAAGAGTGCGAGAATATTTTTAATCGCGAGCAAGAACCAACCGAGCGCGATAATTCCCAAAATTGCGAGAGTCGCGCGCGCGACCGAGCTCGTCGAAATACCGACCTGCACAGGACCGCGATTTTTGTCCGATGTTGTTGTCAGCTTTTTTTCGAGAGCCAGCAAGCGCCGGTTTTCCTCGCGAGTGCGAGCGGCCTCCTCACGAAGCGAAAGCAAAACTTTTTTGGCTTTGCCAATGAGGTGGGAAAAATTATTAATCATCGGCGCAAATTTTAACCTGCGCTCACTCGGTCGGCAAACTTCGATACACTTGGAACATGAAACACATAGCATGGAACATGGATGGTCATTGGTCATTAGGTTCGGAGGGTTATTGGTCAGTTGGTCAATAAACCGAATCTCGAAACATTGGAACATGGAGCACGGAGGAGGTTTGAAAAAGCCCCTCTTTCGCAAAGAAGGTTTGGGGAGATTTAGCGTCGCGAAGTGGTGGGTTAACGACAAGTGCGGATAAACTTTGGGAAAAAAGTGAAACGCTTGAAATTCCAGCGCCAGCACTCCTGGAATTAATTCCGGGGTTAAAAAACGAGATTAATAAAAAATTAAAAACTTGAGACGAGAAATTCGAAAACTCTTCGCGACCCAAACTTAAACTAGCTTCGAGATTCAAATAGCTTTCGGGATTTTGACCCGGGCGCTGGCATCCAAAATTTCGATGAAAGTTTGACCGGGATTGAGGCTCACGGGTCGGCCGAAATTGTCGAAAAATTTGGTGCGCCCGTCGATTTTGCGCCAGACTCCGCGCCAAAATTTTCCCTCCGAAAAATACCATGCCGTATTTTCACCAGTCGTCTTGAGCTCAAGTCGTCCCGCGTCGTCGATGGGGAAATACTCCGTGAATTGGATGATTATGTTCGCTGGGCGAATCGCGTTGCCACCTGCCTTGTGCGGTACGCCGCCGATTTTGCGAGCGTATTTGCCGTCAGTTGCATCGTAATTATATTCGACCAGATAGCTCGGCAAACTGAAATCAAGCGAAAATTGGCGCACATCGGTTGCCGTCGCCGGAATTTTTCCGGAGAAATCGAAGCGGCTTTCCAGCGAATTATTTTCGGGCAAATTTACCCGGACATCCGCCAGATTTACGAAAAGATTGTGCGGTGCTAAAAATTGAAAGTCACGGTAGACCATTTCGCCGTCCTCGTCGAAGTCCGCCAGATTGCTCGCTGCCAATTTCGTGAGCGCTTCGGTGCTGCCGCCGGCATGTACCAGTGCGCCGCCGAGCTCCGCTGCCCACTCGACGAAATACGGTCGAGCAGAGCGCACGGGCCCGACTTTCTTAGCTTCGCTTGTGTCGAAGACTGCGAGGAAGCGCGTGATGCCACCCTCCGCCAGTGCTTCGATCACGATGCCGGCTTCATCCAGTCCGCGCATTTGTGGACGACTGGCGGGCAAGTTTTCGATGATTACGCCGACCAGCTTGACCGCCACTTTGCCTTTGATCACGCCGCCAGTGAGCGGTGAGATTCCCGACTGGGTTTTCGGCAGAACTTCATTCTCGATTGTGGGTGGCACGATCAAATCACTAATCGAGCGGGTGAGGGCATCATCTCGATTCGCACGAGAGGAGCCTGAAGCCAGGTATTCGAAAAAAAGTCGACCAAGAATCAGTGTGACCAAGAAAATTATTATGCCGACGAGAATGAGAAGCAGCTTCTTCCGCCCGCGCAAATCGCGCAAAAAAGTGAAGTCCACCATTTCAGATTCAGAAGATTATTTTTTCTCGCCGCCTTTCTTTTCCGTGTCGCTTTCTTTGCTTGCCTGCGCTGCCGCTTTTTCTTTCTCGGCTTCTTTCTTCACATCTTCGCTGACGGTATCGCCGACATCTTTGGCGAGTTCGTCCTCGATCTGTTCGGCAGTCTTCGGCGCGATGATTGTCACCAGCATGGCTTCGGCTTCTTCCAGAACCTCGTGTTTTTTAGGATCAATTTTCAAATCCTTCACACGCACGCTGGCGCCGATTTGTTCGAGCGAGGCGATGTCGATGACGATTTCTTTGAGAAGGTCGCGTGGCAGACACTTGATCTCGATCTCACTTTTGCCATGCGTGAGGATACCGCCCAGGCTCTTGACCGCAGGACTTTCGCCAGTGAGGTGAATCGGAACTCTGGTCGTGATTTTTTTGCCGCGTTCAATCTGCATCAAATCGACATGCGAAAATTCATCTGTAATCGGATCGTAATCGACATTGTGTACCAGAATCTCGCGTGGCTCCTTCTCACCTTCGACGGCGAGATTGATAATCGAGCTCGAACCAGCGGCGCGGAAAAGTTTGCGGAAAGTCTGGTAATCCAGCGTGAGGTGGAGATTTTCTTTACCTTTGCCGTAGTATTCCGCAGGGATTTGGCGCAGAGCGCGCAGTTTGCGCGTTTTCGCCGCGAGATTGCGGGGCAAGGCGGGGAGAGTCAGGATTTCATTCATCGGAAAAAATTAGCCGGCAGATTTTAAATAAAAGTTTGGAAGAAAGCAATTCAAATAGGAAATATCCGGACGGTCTAATGTTTAAGGATATGAGAAGTTTTGGAAAATTCCTTTTAAATATATTTCTCACTATTTTTCTAAAATTTTTCTCAGTTCATTCACTACAGCCTTTTCCCATGCTTTCATGGCAAACCAGCCGATAAGTGGCTTGGCAATAATTCGCAACCACTTTTTATGAATATCAACCTCGTAAACATAGTTGATTTTTGTGCCACCTCTCACCTTTTTCAATAAAAACTCCTCATGCCCTGATATGCCGAGCTTCGAATTCTGGTTATCAGAAATAAAACCTCTTTGTGGGATGATTTTGGTTTTCATTTTGACAGGGAAAGTGGTGCCAAAAGATTTTACTTGAGCGTCAATTTCCAAACTATTGCCTTCTCGTTTTGTAGTAACGAGCGATTCGGCAACTTTAGGAAAATTTTTTGGCATGTTCTCAAAATCAGTAACGATGTTGAAAACTTCCTCAATAGGAGCTTTTATTATCCATGAATCTTCTAAATGAATATGCTTCATGATTTAGGGTGAAAAATTTATTTCCGAAACACACCAAAACTATACGCGATATGCGGTTTCCCTGCACTTTCTAGGGTGGTCAATTCTTTTACATGTGAATCAACCCGCCCCAGTTCGCCAAGATGGCGGCGAGAATCAAAGCGATGGTGTTGATGACTTTGATCAAGGCATTGATTGCGGGTCCGGCAGTGTCTTTGTACGGATCGCCGACGGTGTCGCCGACTACCGCGGCTTTGTGCGCGTCGCTGCCTTTGCCGCCGAATTTCCCATCTTCAATGTACTTCTTCGCATTGTCCCAGGCACCGCCGCCATTCGACATCATGAGTGCGACGAGTAAGCCGGAGGCAATTACGCCGATCAGAAGTCCCGCCAAAGCGATTGGTCCGAAGAGATAGCCGACGATGATTGGCGCCGTCACAGCGATGAGGGCTGGTACGATCATTTGTCTCAGCGCGGCTTTCGTCACGATATCGACGCAGCGCGCGTAGTCCGGTTTGGCTTTGCCTTCCATGATGCCTTTGATTTCACGGAACTGGCGACGCACTTCCTCGACGACGGAGAAACCGGCGCGACCGACGGCCTGCATGCAGTAAGCGGAGAAAATGAAAGGTAAGAGCGCGCCCAAAAGTAAGCCGACTAAAACCGGCGGATTATTGAGTGAGAAATCGAAATTGCCGCTTGGATTATTCGCGAGCAGCGTGTCACCGTAAGCCTGGAAAAGTACCAAGGCGCCGAGTGCGGCTGAGCCGATGGCATAACCTTTCGTCACGGCTTTGGTCGTGTTGCCGACGGCGTCGAGCGCGTCCGTAATTTTGCGCACTTTTTCCGGCTGCTTGCTCATCTCGGCGATGCCACCGGCGTTGTCCGTGATCGGACCGTAGCTGTCCATCGCGATGACCATGCCTGTGGTCGAGAGCATCGCGACTGCGGCGATGGCAATTCCGTAAAGTCCGGCGAAGTGGTAAGCGACCACGATGCCGCCGACGATGGTGAGCGTCGGCCAAAAAGTTGATTTGAGACCGATGGCGAGACCTTCGATGATGTTGGTGCCGGCGCCGGTGGTTGAAGCTTTCGCGATGGAACGCACAGGAGCGTAGCGCGTCGAGGTGTAATACTCCGTGATGGCGACGAGCAGGATCGTGATGACATAGCCGACCAAGCCAGCGTAAAAAATATTCGTGTCGCCCGTGAGGTTTTCATTGATATAGTAAAAAGCGATTGCCGCCAAAAGCGCCGTCACAAAAGTACCCTGATACAGAGCGCGCATGATGTTATTTTTCTTACCGAGTCGGACGAAGAAAGTTCCGAAGAAAGTCGCGACGATGGAAGCGGCTCCGACCGCGAGTGGTAGGAGGACATGATTTTCCGTCAACGCATTTTCCCCACCGAGCGAAATCGCTGCCAAAACCATCGCGGCAATCATCGTCACGGCGTAGGTCTCGAAAAGATCCGCGCCCATACCGGCGCAGTCACCGACATTGTCACCGACATTGTCAGCGATGGTCGCGGGATTGCGCGGGTCGTCTTCCGGAATACCGGCTTCGACTTTGCCGACCAAGTCCGCTCCGACATCAGCAGCTTTCGTGAAGATGCCGCCACCGACGCGAGCGAAGAGCGAGATGAGTGAAGCGCCGAATCCGAAGCCGACCAGAGCTTCTGTCGCTGGGTAAATCGCCAAGCCGACAACTTTCGTCAGATAGAGATACAGTGTCGCGACTCCGCCTAGGGCCAAGCCGACGACGAAGAAACCCGTCACCGATCCGCCCTTGAAAGCGACATCGAGTGCTGCGCTCAAACCTTTCTTAGCAGCTTCAGTCGTGCGGACATTGGCGCGCACAGAGACGCTCATGCCGATGTAGCCAGCCGCGCCAGAGAGAATCGCGCCACCCGCGAAACCAATCGCGAGATTCCAGCCCATTCCAGGAGCGAACGCCAAGAGGAAAAAAATCGCGACGGCGAAAGCTCCGATGACCAAATACTGGCGGTACAAATATGCATTCGCGCCCTCCTGAATGAAAGAAGCAATTTCACGCATGCGGCTGTCGCCAGCAGGTTTTTTTAGCACGCGGATGATTGTGATGATTGCCCAAGCGATGGCGAAGAGTGCGGCGCCGATGGCGAGCAGAGTGATGTTTGGCAGGGTGGTGGGCATGGAAATTAAATTAAATTTTTTAAATAAATAAGCCGGTGGATTTTAAATTAGAAAACTTTTTCGAACAACATCTGGTTAAGTCATCAAGTCTTCAAGTCGTTGAGTCATTGGTTCGGAGGGTGATTAAGTCGTTAAGTCGTTAAGTCGTTTAGTCATTGGTTCGGAGGGTGATGGGTCATTAAGTCATTAAGTCTTTAAGTCATTGGTTCGGAGGGTCATTGGTTAGCTGGTCGAATTTTCAAATAAATTCCGATTCCGTAAATTCCCTTCTTTCGCAAAGGAGGCCTGCCTGCCGGTAGGCAGGGTTAGGGAGGATTTTGAAAAACGAAAAATTCTTTTCCCTCAAACCAAAAATTAGTTTCTAGATTAGGTTAAGAGTTTTTCCTTTGGAGCTGAGAGCTTGATTTACAGTCCCATTTCTTTTTTGACTGCGTTCACATGGCGGATGAGCGCTTCGTTTTTTTGGAGTTCGCGTGAAATTTTGCGGACAGAGTGCAGCACAGTCGAATGGTCGCGCTGAAAATTTTGCGCGATTTCTGCAAGGCCGCAGCCGAGAATTTCCCGGGCGAGGTACATCGCGATTTGGCGGGCAGTCAAAAATTCTTTTTTGCGGGATTCGCCGCGGATCGCTTCGGTCGAGAGATTGAAATGTTTGGCGACGAGCTCGATCATCTCAGCCGGCGTATTGATCGAGAGCTCCGGTGTCTTTTCGGGCAGGCCGAGCATGCGCTCTTTTTTATTGACCTTGCCGAGCATCTTGCCGAGCTCGCGGACGGTCGGCTGAGTCTTCAGCAAATCGGTCTGCGCGATGGACCAAGCTAGCGCGGATTCGAGACTGCGCACGGAGTCCGAGACATTTAGCGCGATGAATTCGAGCAGCTCGGGATCGAGGATGGCGCGGCGTTCGCGCGTTTTGGATTTGAGAATTTCGAGACGCGACTGGAAGCTCGGCTGTTCGATTTCGGCGATCAGTCCCCAGGTCAGGCGGCTGCGCAAACGGTCGACGATCGCGGTGAGTTCGGACGGCGGGCGGTCGCTCGTGAAGACGATTTGTTTGCCGGCACCGTGCAGTTCATTGAAGATATTGAAAAGCTCAGTCTGTGTCTTGTCGCGATTTTCGAGGAATTGAACATCATCGAAAAGCAGCACATCGACATCGCGGTATTTTTTCTTGAATTCGTCCGCCTGGAATTTTTTGGAAGCCTCGACGAATTCGCGCGTGAAAATTTCGGCGTTGGTGAAGGCGACGATTTTGTTGGGATTGTTGGTCAGGACTTCGTGACCAATCGCGGAGAGCAAGTGCGTCTTGCCGAGACCGACTCCGCCGTAGATCACGAGTGGGTTATAGGTCATGCCGGGAGCGCGCGCGACCGAGAGCGCCGCGGCGTGCGCGAGGCGGTTCTCCGCACCGGGTACGAAATTCGCGAGCGTGAAACGCGGATTGAGTTTCGCGGAGAGAATACCCGAACGGGTCAGGATGACTTCTTCGCGTCCGCGGGCTTTGTAAATTTTTTTGTCATTCGGTTTGGCGAAGACGGCGCGCAGATCAATCGTGCGTGGATCGATGCCATCGCTCAGGGCTGCATCGACATCGAAGGTGACTTCTTTGATCGCGGAGTTTTCTTCCTCGGCAGCCTGTAAAATTTTGATGGCGTATTTTTGAGCAATCCAGTCGCGTGCAAAATTCGTCGGCGTGCCGACGATGAGCGTGTCATTTTCGAGCGAGAGCGCGGCGGTATTTTGGAACCAAGTCAAAAATTGCGAACGGGAGATGGTCGGCTCAAGGCGGCGCAAAATCGAAAGCCAAAAATTTTTGTAATCCATCGGAAGGAGGGAGACCCAATTTACAAAATTTTTTCTCCGAAAGCGATTGACCCACCTCACCGGAAGTCGCAGAATAACCAAAAGCGACTCGCCAAATTTTCAAAAGGCGCCCTTAATCAATTAACAAAACTTTTATGCGAGGAATCGAATTCGTGGCTTTGGATTGCGAAACAACCGGTATTGATTCGCGGCGAGATAACATCATCGAGTTGGGTGCGGTCAAGTTTTCACTTGCCCAAAATCTCGCCAGCTTCGATTCACTTTTTCATTCTCCGACCAGAATTCCTCAATTCGTCGAGCAGCTGACCGGCATCCAAAATTCCGACCTCGCGAACGCGCCTAAATTTCCTGACAAAAAAAATGAGATTGAAAATTTCCTGACGGATTCTATTCTCGTCGGGCACAATCTTCCGTTTGATCTCGACTTCCTCACGACGGCAGGTCTCGATTTTTCTGGCCGCACCACGCTCGACACTTTCCTGCTCGCCGGTTTGATTTTGCCGCGCGGCGAATCACTCGGTCTCGAGAGCTTGGCGCAGAAATTTCAAATTTTTCACGAAGACGCGCACCGTGCGCTCGCCGATGCTGAGGCGACCCGCGAGCTTTTGCGCGTGCTCACGGCGCTCGCTCGGAATTTTTCCGCTGAAAAATGGGAACGCATTCGGAATCTCAATTCCGCAAAAGGTTGGCCGCAAATTTTTGCCGAATTAGTTTTGAGTTCGGAAATGGATCCGCGCGAATTCGAAAACGCTCTCGTCGCGAATGTCGCGGTGCGCGAGTCCGTCGTCGAAAAATTATTTACCGAATTTTCCGGTGATGCGAAGCTGATCGAAGTCTCGGCTCAGCCCAACGAAATTCTGGCTGCTGCGGAAAAATTCAATCAGCCGAGCGCGATTTTCTTCGCCTCCAATTTCACCGCGCGGGAGTTGCCGGCTGCGCAATTTTTCGCACCACAAAATTATGTCGATGCGCAGAAGTTGGAAAAATTTCTCACTAAAAAATTAACGCCGACTGAGCTCACGCTCGCCGCTAAGCTGATTCTCCATTCGGATAAAAATCGACACGAGCTCAATCTCACGCGCGCCGAAAACTTACTCTTCGCTTTCGTCGCCGCGGAAGAAATTTCGGCGAGTTCGAATTCGAAAGTCCTCGTCAGTGACCACGCGGCGTTCGAATTCGCTGATTCAGCGCGTCGCCGCATCATTGCGGACGCGGCTTCGTTTTCAGAGAATCGCGCGCAGGCAGCTTCACTCGATTTGGATTTGTCGAATCTGGAATTGCTCGCTCCGGCGGCTTTCGACAAAATTCAAATTTGGTGGGGTTTGCTCGGTCTACTTTTTCGCGAGGCGGCACCGCAATTTGGGCGGCTGGATTTCACTCTCGCGAGCGGCTTGGCGAATTTTTCCAAAGTGGTCGAAGCCGGTCAAAATTTGCTCGCCGAAATTTCTGCGGAGCTGCCGCCGTCGGTTGTGCACGCGCTGCAAAATTTTCTCGACTCGAATTCCAATTGCGCGAAAGCGCTGCGCTCGAACGCGCTTGGTGAAATTACGATTTCCATCGAGCCGCGTGCTTTTCTGCCGCTCGATTTTGCTAAAGATTTCCTAATCGACAGCGCGATGGATGCGGCGGATGATTTCACTTTTGCGCGGAGGCAATTTGCGCTGCCAGCTGATTTCCCGGCGACCAAGATTCCGACGGAGAATGCGCCGTGTTTTTTCGTCGCGGAGAATGCACCTGATCCAGCCGCGCCGCAATTTTTTCCGGCGGTCACGAAATTTCTGCTCACGCAGTTGCCGGAGTTTTCCGGTCTGACGGCGCTCGTTTTTCCGAATCGCGCTGAGGCGGGTAAATTCGCCGAGCGGGCGACAGCGGAACTTGCGTTGCCGATTTTTTTCCGCAAGGTTCCGTCAGCGGAAAATTTGCGCGCGCTTGGTCGCGCGGTCGTCATCCTGACGCCGGGCAGCCGTTTGCCGGTCGTTGATTTTGAAAATTACATTGTGATTAAGTTACCGTTTTTCGTCTGCGCCGGCGACGATTGGTTGACGCAGACTTTGCCCGCGACGGTTTTGCGTTTCAAAAAAATGTGGGCGGAATTCGCGCGCCTCGAATCAGCGGTTAATTTTTTCGCGCTGGATTCGCGACTGCTGGGCAAAAATTACGGTCAGAATTTCCTCGATGCAATTCCCCAAAAATTTGAGGGTGTTAAAATTTCAGCGTGACGCGTATCTCTTTTCGGCAGCGTAAATTGAACCGATTTTTCAGTCGAGTTTTTTGTCGGCGACGCAAGGAGCATTTGGCGGCGCGCGTTTTCCAATCCGAAAAAAGAGTGAGCAGGTTGTTCACCGTGCGCCAAAAAGTTTACCTCGTGCTGGCGGTCGCGGCTTTCGGCGCGCTGATTGGCTTCACGCAATTCTCCGGATTTTTCAATATCGAAAAAATCTCCATCGCGCGCAGTAGTCTTGATTTGCCGCTCGAGCAGATTGAGCTTTCCATTCGCGATCTCGCTTTCGGTAAAAATATTTTTTCACTCAAGCAAAATACGCTGGCGGCGGCAGTGCGCGCTGTTCAGCCCGATATTTCGCGCGTCGTGATTCATAAAAAATATCCGCGCGAAATTTCCGTCGAGGTTTTCAAATTTCCGATAGTCGCCGAGCTGAAGACAAATGCCGAATCGATTTTCTTGAACGAGAACGGTTTTCGCGTGGTCGGGGAGTCGCCTGATCGCGACACGCTTTTGCTACTCGTGGGAGAGAAGGTCGACTTCAGCGATCCGACGGTGCGCGTGATTGATCCGGCGCAGCTGACTTTTATTCGCGAGGCGGTTTTTTATTTCGAGTCAGTGACGGATCTGAAGATTTTGAGCACGCAGTATTTTCCGATTTCGCGCGAAGCGCATCTCAAGACCGAACGCAATTTCGATGTGTGGCTCGATTTCGCGAGTGATTACAAGACTCAGATTGATAAGCTGGTCGCGGCGGCGGGCACACTGAAGCTTGGCAAACAAAAATTTGTGTACATTGATTTGCGTGTGCGCGGAAAAATTTTTTATAAGCTAAAATAAGTTTTTAATCTTTTTAAAATGTCTGAAATTAACCTCACCGCCTCGAATTTCGAGAGCGAAATCAGCACGGGGGTTGTCCTGGTGGATTTTTGGGCACCGTGGTGTGGACCCTGCCAAATGATGTTGCCTGTCGTCGGCGAAATCGCGCAGGAGTTTGCCGGTCGGGTCAAAGTTGGCAAAATTAATATCGACGAGGAGGGTGAGCTCGCGCAAAAATTTGGCGTGATGTCGATTCCGACTTTCAAAATTTTCAAAAATGGTGCGGTTGTTGCGACGGTCGTCGGCGGGATGCCGAAAGAAAATTTGGTTGCGGAATTGCAAAAATTTTTAAGCTAAATCCTTGTCTGAACCGCGTAAGCCCGAAATCGATGTGAATGAGATTCTGCAAAACCTGAAGAATCAGAATCCCGTCGTGGCCCAAAAGACGAAAAGTTTCGTGCGTTGGATTATTCTTTTCATCGTTCTGACGAACGCGCTGCCTTGGTTGCTTCAAAATTCCAATAACTCTTTTAATATGCAAGACTTTTCCCCACTTTTCTCCGGTTTTGGCTTAATCGCCCTGGCGATTATCTTGCTCTTTATCTTCATCCGGCAGATCAATCAGTACGAACGCGGTGTGCTCTATACTTTCGGCAGGTATTCCAAGACCGTCGAGCCGGGCTGGCGCATCGTCATTCCGATTTTCCAATCGCTGACCAAAGTCGATATCCGCGTGAAGGCGGTCGATGTGCCGGACCAGGAGGCGATGACGAAGGACAATGTTTCCGTGCGCATCAACGCAGTCATTTACTACAAAGTGAAAGACGCGGCGCGGGCGATTATCGAAGTTGAGAATTTTCGCAATGCGACCGCACAGCTCGCGCAGACGACGATGCGCAATGTCGTCGGTCAGGTGCCGCTCGACGATTTGCTGGGTCAGCGCAATGCGGTTTCTTCGAAGATAAAGATGATCGTGGACGAGGCGACCGATATGTGGGGGATTGATGTGAGCAATGTCGAGCTGAAAGATATCGGACTGAATGACGAGATGAAGCGCGTGATGGGCAAGCAGGCGGAGGCTGAACGCGAGAAGCGGGCAGTCATCATCAAGGCCGAAGGTGAAGTCGCGTCAGCCGAGAACATGGCGAAAGCCGCGAAAATGCTTTCGAGCACTGAAGGCGCGTTGCATTTGCGCACACTCCAGTCCATCAACGATATTTCCTCGGATCAATCCAATACGACAGTTTGGATGGTGCCGATCGAGGCACTGCGCGCCCTCGAAAGACTTGGTTTGAAAAAATGAAATTATTTCGTCGCTGCAAAATGCGTTTAGCCGAGGAAGCTGATGCGCCGAAGGTTGCGCGGCTTTTTCGGGAGCTGGACCGCGATTTGAGCTTGGGCGAGATTGACGATTTGATTCGTGACAAACGCGTCGTGCTTTTACGCAAGAAGAAAAAAACTTTGGGCGCCTTTTCTTTCGCGCGGATTGGTCTCGGAATTTTCGCGCTGCTTTATATCCGCAAGCTTGTCATCGACAAAAAATTTCGCGGGCAAGGTTTGGGTGGTCGCACGCTCGCCAAATTGCGCGTCTTCACACGCCGCAAAAAAGCGCAGGGATTTTTTCTCTGGTCGCGCCAATCAGCCAAAAATTTTTATCTCAAAAACAAACTTAAAAATTGGTGGCGTTTTTTTTGGCATCGAGTCGATTAACTCAAACTTTTGAGGAGCTGTTCTTTTTTGAAGTTCTGGATGGAGAGCGCTTTGTCGGTGAATTCGCCAATCTTGCGCGAGTAATTCAGCCCGACTGCCGGTACGCCGGTGAGCTGTGCCGCGATGAGCGAGTGCAGGCGCATGCCGATGACGAGGTCAAATTTTTTCACTGCGCGCAAAACTTCTTCCGCCGACTCCGGCAATGTGAGAGTTTTCCAAGTCGCGGAATTTTTCGTGCGGCGGCGAACTTTTTGCCAGACGGCACGATCGCCAGCTCCGAATTCCGCGAAGAAAATTCGTGCATGTTTTTTCTCAGCCAGCAGGTCGAGCGCGCGTGCCAGCTCATGCCAAAATCGCGGCTCAATTTTCGGAAAGTCGCGCACCGAGACCAAAACTTTCAGCACACCGCGTTTTTTCACTTCGCGCATTTTTGGCAGACGCGCTATCAGCCAGAGCGCCGTGTCGCGGCCACTGCGAATTTTGCGCGCTGGGATTCCGCTGCGCGTGAGCTCCGCCTCGCTTGCGGCATCGCGCGCACCAATCCACTCGGTTTTCGCTAGACAAAAGCGCGTGAATTTGCGCGTCCATTTTTTTTCAAATGGTCCGACGGACTGACCGAGCAAATAAACCGGTTTCCAAAAATAACGCGCAACCAAAATATGCAGACCCCAGAGAAAAACCGCGCGCCAGCTTTCCTCGTCGGAAAAAAGTCCGCCGCCGGGGAAGATGATTGCGTCGGCTGTGCGAATTTTCTGCAGGCTGCGCCACCAATTCATTTTCCAAAAACTGCGCAGTCCGGTCGGGAGCAGCGGCAGTGCGTCCACGCCGTGAAAGCGGCGCACCAATTTCGGGTTGCCGGCGAGCACGACGACTTTGGCTCGCGGCAATTCCTTACGAATTTTTTGCAAAAATCCCGCCAAGATTAATTCATCGCCGACATTGCCCGCGCCGAAACTACCAATCAAAACTAATTTGGGGGTGGGGCTGTGCGCGCGAATTTTAGAGAAAGGCAAAAGACTAATTTTAAAACAAAATCGAATGTGAAAAATTTTTGTTGATAACGAAAAATGCTTATATTTCTAAAAAAGAAGAATCAAATTCAGAGCCCTTTCCTGAGGTTTCGTTTTTGTTTTGTGTCCATGAAACAAAAACTGCATTCTGCTGGTCGGAAATTTTTAAATCAGTTCTTGTTTTAAGTTCTTTATTCATTGTATGGTTATCCCAGTCACCTGTTGAATCGACAACAACAACATACCCTGCATTTGATATATCTTGCGGAACAGGAAAAGCGTTCCCAAGCTGGCTAATGCTTGTTTCTGCTATAGTAAATGATTTATCACGAAAGTATTTTAAAATAGCCTCTAGATATTCTCGTGATCCACGAACCCCAATTCGCAAATGTTCTCCTTTGTGGAAATAGAGTAATGCGTCTAATTGTAGTTCGACATTTGGAGTATCTTCGGATTTTTCAAAAGAATCTGACATATTGTTCTAATAATTAAATTACGAAATCTTTTTGATAAATTCAGCGAGCGAAAGAGTGGCTTGCTCTTTTTCCCCGCGCTCGCGTACCGTGATTTTATTTTCTTGCGCTTCTTTCTCGCCGACGATGAGGAGGAAAGGAATTTTCAGTAGCTCACCATTCCGCACTTTTTTCGAGAGCGAATCATTCGAGCGGTCGATGCCGACGCGTACATTTTTCGCTTGCAGCTCCGCTGTAAATTTTTCCGCCGCTCCCAAAAATTCTGCAGCGACGGGAATGATGCGCGCGACTTCCGGCTGCAATTCGAGCGGGAGATTGCCAGCGGTATGCTCGAGCAGGACGGCGAAAAATCTTTCAAACGAGCCGATGATGGCGCGGTGAATCATGACCGGACGGTGTTTCTCGCCGTCGGCGGCGACATAATTCAAATCAAATCTCTCCGGCAGATTGAAATCAATCTGACAGGTACCGAGCTGCCAATTGCGCCCGAGCGCGTCTTTCACATTGAATTCGATTTTCGGACCGTAAAAGGCACCTTCGCCTTCTTTCACGCCCCACTGCAAATTTAATTTTCGCATCGCACCTTCGAGCGCGACGGTGGATTTTTCCCAAACTTCATCCGAACCGATGGCTTTCTTCGGCGGGCGCGTCGCGAGGAAGAGCTCGTAATTTTCAAAACCAAAATGTTTGTAAACATCCGTGGTGTATTCAATAATTTTCACAATCTCGGCTTCCAATTGTTCCGGCGAGCAAAAAACATGCGCATCGTCTTGGCGAAATTCGCGTACACGCAGGAGACCGTGCAGGACGCCGGACAGCTCGAGACGGTGGACGACGCCGAACTCAGCATTCCTGATCGGCAGCTCGCGGTAGCTCGGAATTTTTTCCGCGAAGAGCAGGCAGCCACCCGGACAATTCATCGGCTTCACGGCGAACTCGCGTTCTTCGAATTCCGTGAAGTACATATTTTCCTTGAAATTCTCGTAGTGGCCGGACTGCTTCCAGAGGTCGCTCGAGAGCACGATCGGCGTCGCGATTTCCTGGTAGCCGCGTTTTTCATTTTCGCGCTTCATGAAATTCATCAAGCCGTCGTAAATAAATTTTCCGCGCGGATGCCAAAAGGCGGCACCGGGTGCGGCAGCGTGAAAGGAAAACAAATCCAATTTTTTCCCCAGCTCGCGGTGGTCGCGTTTCGCGGCTTCGCGCATTTGCTCCTCCCATTTCTGTAATTCCTCCTTACTCGCGAAAGCGACACCATAGATTCGCTGCAGCTGGACGCGATCGGAATCACCGCGCCAGTAGCTGCCCGAGATGTGCGTGAGCTTCACCGCTTTCAGTTCATTCGTCCCGGCGACATGCGGACCTTTGCACAAGTCCACAAAGTTCCCGGTTTTATAAAAACTAACTTTCGTCTCACCCGCTTGTTTCAAATCGGCGACGAGTTCGAGTTTCAAAATCTGCTCGGTTTTTTTCAAAAAATTTTCCGCCTCTTCAATTGGCTCCTCGTATTTCTCAAACTTCAAATTCTGTTTGATGAGGTGCTGCATTTTTTTCTCAATCAGTCCGAGGTCCTCAGGAATCAGCGTGCGTGGCAGCAGAAAGTCGTAATAAAAACCGCCCTCGATGGCGGGACCGATGCCGAGCTTGGCGTCGGGGAACATTTCGAGCACGGCGGCGGCGAGGACATGGCTCGCGGAATGGCGCAGCGTCGCGAGATCGGGAATGGCTTTGGAGTTCATGTTCCCGATTTTAGCCTCGTTGGCTCGCTTTTTCGAGCGCCGTAATTACGCCGCGAACTTTTTTCTCGACTTCGCCAAATTCGTGGCGCGGCACGGAGTCGGCGACGATGCCTGCCGAAGCTTGGACAGTCGCTTTTTTGCCGGCGGCGAAGAGACTTCGCAGGTTCGCCGCGAAGACGCAGTCGCCCGTCAGACTGAAAAATCCGACTGCACCCGCGTAGGGTCCGCGCGGATCTTTTTCGAGTCGCTCGATAATTTTCATCGTCTCGATCTTCGGCGCACCGCTGACCGTGCCGACGGGTGTATTCGTCGCGAGCGCGTCGAAAGCCGTCAAGCCCTTTCTTAATTTTCCGACGATTTCGCTGCCGATGTGCTGGACATGCGAAAACTTTTTCAGCTGCATAAATTTCGGCACCTTGACGCTGCCGAACTCACTGACGCGTCCGACATCATTTCTCCCGAGGTCGACGAGCATGAGGTGTTCGGCGCGTTCTTTCGCATCGCTCAAAAGTTCGCGTCCGAGTGCAGCGTCGATTTTTTTGTCACCCGTAATTTTCCGCGTGCCGGCGAGCGGATAATTTTCCACCTTACCGTTTTCGACGCGGACGATGAGCTCCGGTGAGCTGCCAATCAATTCTCGGACTTCGCTCTTCGAGCTTCGACCGACAGGTCTTTCGCCGAACTTCAAATAAAACATGTGCGGACTCGGATTCACTTCGCGCAGTGTCGCGTAAAATTCCAGGCGGTCACCGGAGAGGTCGAAGTAGCTTTTGCGTCCGAATTGAAATTGAAAAGTATTGCCCGCGAGAATTTCCTTTTGACCGAGTGCGACTTTCGCTTCGAAATCTTTTTGGGTGATGTTGACGCCGCGCGCTTTGGCGTGAAATTTCGGCTCAGGTTTTAGCTTCTTCGCCAAAATTTTCTCGAGCAGTTTGGAGCGGTCTTCGGACAGATAAAAATATTTCAGTTCACCCGTTTTTTTATCGAAAATTAAGCCGTCAAAATAAAGTCCGAACTCAAAATCCGGCCAGGCGGGATCTTTCTTGAACTCTACGCTCGGCTCGAAATAACGCGTCGCTTCGTAAGTCAGATAACCGAAGAGTCCGCCGCGGAAGCCGCGCCCGCGCGGTAAGCGCGGCAAGAAATTCTTGAGCGCGAGGTAGGGATTCGGCGCGGCGAAGACTTTGCCATCGACAATTAACTTCCCGGGTTCGGCGCGAATGACAGCGTGCGGAGCGAAGCCGACGAAACTCTGGCGCGAAAAATCCGCGTCCTCGCCGAGCGACTCGAGCAAAAAACAAGTTTCGAAATTCTGCCGGAGGCGCGCGAAAATTTCGAGCAAACTCAAGCTCGTCTGAATTTTTTTCTCGCGGTAGACGATTTTCTTAGGCGTCAGTTTCTGCGCCAGCTCGAAATAGCTCGACTGCGCGGAGCGGCTCGTCGCGAAAAGCGCGCGAAAAATTTTCTCGACTTCGTCTGTCGGGATACCGAGCTTGGCGGCGAGCTGCTTTTTTTCGATTAGTAATTTTTTCTCACGCGCCGGATCAAAAACTTTCTTGCCGGTCGCGCGTTTCGCTGCGGCGATTTCGGCGGCGAGATCCTGTCGGCGCGCGATTAATTTTAAAATCTCGGCATCCGTCGCATCGATTTTTCCGCGAAGTTCATCTAAATTCATCGCTCGCATTTTACGCTAAAATTCCTGTGTGCTCACCAAACGCATCATCCCGTGTCTCGATGTCGATCGAGGTCGCGTCGTCAAAGGCGTCGAATTCGTAAATCTCCGCGATGCGGGCGATCCGGTCGCACTCGCGAAATTTTACGACGGCGAGTCGGCGGACGAGCTTTGCTTCCTCGACATCACCGCTTCCTCGGATTCGCGCGAGACAGTTTTCGAAATGATTGCCCAAGTCGCGAGCCAAGTTTTCATCCCGTTCGCGGTGGGTGGCGGTGTGCGCTCGGTCGCGGATGCGAAAAAAATTCTCGCCGCAGGAGCGGACAAAATCGCGATCAATTCTGCTGCGGTCGCCAATCCCAATTTGATTGCTGAAATCGCTGAGGCGATTGGTTCGCAGAATTTGATTCTCGCAATCGACTCCAAAAAAGTTGGCGAAGAGTTCGCCGTCTTCACGCACGGTGGTCGCCGCAATTCCGGACTCAGAGTGGTCGAGTGGGCGCGTCGCGGTGAAAAAATGGGCGCGGGTGAAATCCTGCTGACCTCGATGGACGCGGACGGCACGAAAAATGGTTTCGACATTCCACTCACGCGTGCCGTTTCCGACGCGCTCAAAATTCCAGTCATCGCGAGTGGCGGAGCCGGACGCGCCGAGCACTTCCTCGAAGTCTTTCAAAAAACTTCGGCGGACGCGGCACTCGCGGCTTCGATTTTTCACTTCAAAGAAACCTCGATTGTTGCGATCAAAGATTTCCTCGCGGAAAATGGAATTCCAGTTAGAATTACAGCATGAATGCACTGAAACTCGACTTCGCAAAAATGGGTGGACTGATCCCGGCGGTTGTGCAGGACATCGAAACCGGCGAAATCTTGATGCTCGCTTTTCAAAATCAGGAAGCTTTCGACCAAACAGTCGCGACGAAAGAAGCGCATTTTTTCTCACGCTCACGCCAGAAGCTTTGGAAGAAAGGCGAGACGAGTGGCAATGTTTTGCGAGTGGTTGGAGTGCTCGCTGATTGCGACGACGATTCGATTATTATCAAGGTTGCGCACGATGCCAATTTGAAAGTTTGTCACACTGGTGCACGCAGCTGTTTCTTTAAAAAAGTTTTGTGAATTCAAACGAGCTAGCCTTGGCGGAAAAACTCTTTGCCGTTTTCGTGATGCTGCGCGATTCGAATCAATTTCTCGAGTCGGGCACAGCCAAAATGCTCCAGGAAAAAGATGCAGAGTTTTTTCGCAAGCGCGCAGCTGAAGAATTCGCTGAGCTGACGGGGGTCGTCGATGGTTCGCATCGCCACTCAGACGATTTCGAACAGGACTTTTTGCTTGAAAGCTCGCAGGTTTTTTATTGGCTGAGTTTGGCGGCGGTCGTGCAGCAGAAAAATTTTTCAGAATTTACAAAAATTTTCGCGCGTGAACTTTCAGAGCTTGAAGCGATTCATACAGCTAACAAAATTCCCATCGCAAAAATCTTCGAAAAAGATTTAGCTGAGTGTGAAAAAAAAGGATACCTTAAAAATTGAGCTGGGCTAATTTCTGGTTCCCCGTCCCCCGATTTCTCGAGGACAAGCTTCGCGGTAATGATAATATGGCTAAACAACTGCAAAACAACACCAACACGCGTACATTTTTAACCATGCCGTTAACGGCATGGTTAGGAAGCATGTAGATTATGTTGAATTATAGTTTGTTAGCTATAGTGGTTTGAGATGCGCTTAGTTTTTGTGCGCTTCCCAGAGCTTGGAGACGGAGCGGCCGGTGTGAATGCCGACGATTGTTTTCGCGAGTAAATCGGTGATGGAGAGAATTTTCACATTTTTCAATTTGCCGAAATTCTGCGGGATCGAATCGGTGAAAACAATTTCCTCAAATTTCGCTTGCTCCAATTTCGTTTTGGCTTCGCCCGAAAGGACGGCGTGCGTCGCGGCAAGGAAGACTTTTTTCGCGCCATTTTTTCTCAAAACTTCCGCGGCGGCGGCGACTGATCCAGCAGTGTCGACCATGTCGTCGAAGAGAATCGCGACTTTACCTCCGACATCGCCGACGACTTTTTGAATCTCGGCGCGATTGTGCGCGGGGCGGGACTTGTGCAGGATCGCGAGATCAGCGCCGAGCAGGCGCGCGAATTTCTCAGCTTTCTTCGCGCCACCAGCATCCGGTGAGACTATGACTGCATTTTTTATTTGCTTCTTGGCGAAATAATCCAAGAAAAGTTTTTGCGCGGTGAGATTGTCGACGGGTTTCTCGAAGAAGGCTTGCGCTTGGTCGGAGTGCAGGTCGAGCGTGATGACATGCTTCGCACCAGCGGTCTCGATCAGATTTGCCACGAGCTTCGCCGAGATCGGCTCGCGCGGGTCAGCGATGCGATCCTGGCGGGCGTAGCCGAAGTGCGGAATCACGACATGGATGTATTTCGCGAGGCTGCGCTTCAGTGCGTCAATCGTCAAAAACAATTCCATCAAATCTTCATCGACATTATGCGTCGCCGTCGAGATGACGAAACAATTGCAGCCGCGCACGGATTCACCGATCTGGACATAGCGCTCGCCGCAGGCGAATTTTTTACTCGTCAGTTTTCCGGGCGGAACGCCAGCCCTGCGACAAATCTCATCACCCAAACTCACTGCGGAGCTGGTGGAAAAAATTTTGAGAAATTTGAGGTCTGATTTCATCGTGACGGCATTTTAACATTGTCGCGTTAATTCAGAAAATTTAACAAAAAAAGCCCCGCAGTCGCGAGGCTTTTTCGTTTGAATTACTTTGAAGATTAGGCTCCGCTTCATCCTCCTACTGGATTGTCGATGCCGCCCGCAATCATATTGAGCAGGGCATTGACGAGGACAGCGGCAATGAGGATTAGTATGATGCCGATTACAGCGTAGGTGATAATTTTCTTCGCTTTGGCGATGTTGTCGTCGCTGACGCCAGCTGTCACATAAAGGAAGCCACCGTAAATCAAAAAAATTGTTGCGATAAACCCAAGGAAATATAAAAACCAATTTATTATTATTTGGACTAGTTTTCGTAGACCCATATCTGGTTCGCAAACTCCCTGATTAATTTGCCAAGTGGTGCAGCTATTTCTAATGTTATCGGCGGTAGCACTCGGAGCGGTGACCGTCGTCAAAGTCGCAACGCCCAAGAGGGAGGTGAGTCCGATGGTGAGGCTAAGCATGAGAGCTTTGATGCGGGTGGACATTTTGGAAACAGTTAACTTGCCGGAGAATTGTATAGTTTAAAGTACCCACTTTGCAAAATTTTTCGGAGAGATGTCGGTTTGCCATGTGATGTCCTTTCCTTGGCTAGATTTTAGTTTGTTTGTCTCTCAGATTTAGATTTTCAAACAAAAAAAGCCCCGCAGTCGCGAGGCTTTTTCGAATTGCCGAGCAAAAACTCACACCGGATTGTCGATGCCGCCTGCAATCATATTGAGCAGGGCATTGACGAGGACAGCGGCGATGAGGATGACGATAATGCCGATTACAGCGTAGGTGATAATTTTCTTTGCTTTGCCGATGTTATCATCGCTGACGCCAGCAGTGATATAAAGAAAGCCGCCGTAAATCAAGAAAATCGTGGCGATGAACCCAAGGAAAAACAGAAACCAATTTATTATTGTTTTAATTAGCTGTCGTAAACCGGCGGTACAAAGACCTTGCTGCCGTTGCCAGTCGGTGCAAGTCGCATCTATGTTATCAGCTGCAGCACTCGGAGCGGTGACTGTCGTCAAAGTCGCAACGCCCAAGAGGGAGGTGAGTCCGATGGTGAGGCTAAGCATGAGAGCTTTGATGCGGGTGGACATTTTGGAGGAGGTTAGTTCGCGGAAAATTTTAATCGAAAAGATTAGCTTTGCAAAATTTCGCCGAGGATCCAGTTCGCCATTTTGTTTCTCACTCAACATGCGCCGGTTCGAATTTGTAATTCGAACCACATATTTGAGCTAACAGAAAAATAAATGGTTCATTTACAAACTTGAACTTGCGGAATTACAAAATTAAGAATTAGAAAATTACCTCCAGAACCTTGAAAATTTTTCGCAGCTCAAGCTCGAATTAGCTTCGAGATTCGCGTTGTTTGTCTCTCAAGCTCAGATTTTCAAACAAAAAAAAGCCCCGCGGTTGCGAGGCTTTTTCAAATTACTCAGGAATTCTCAAACCGGATTATCGACACCGCCAGCAATCATATTGAGGAGAGCATTGACGAGGACCGCGGCGATGAGGATCAAGATGATACCGATTGCGGCGTAAGTAATAATTTTCTTCGCTTTGCCGATGTTATCATCGCTGACGCCAGCAGTGATATAAAGAAAGCCGCCGTAAATCAAGAAAATCGTCGCGATGAATCCAAGGAAAAATAGAAACCAGTTAATGATTATCTTTATGTGATTTCGTAGACCAGCTGTACAAAGACCCTGGGCTATCTGCCAGTCGGTGCAAGTCGCGTCTATTTCGTCGGCGGCAGCACTCGGAGCCGTGACTGTCGTCAAGGTTGCAACACCCAAAAGGGAGGTGAGTCCGATGGTGAGGCTAAGCATGAGAGCTTTGATTCTGGTGGACATTTTGGAGGAGGGTTAATTCGCGAAAAATTTTAATCGAAAAACGCCGTGTTGCAAAATTTTTTTATTCAACGGCGCGAGAGCGCAGTCATGAAGCGCAGGATGTATTCGAAAAGTAAAATGAAATCGAGAAATAGCGAGATTGCGGCTTGAATTGGCGAAATAGTTCCTTCGAGCTTTTTGATTTTTTGGAAGTCGTAAGCCGTAAAACCGGCAAAAATCAAAACACCAAAACCGGAAAAAATCAATTCAATTCCATCGTTCCAAACGGAAATTCCGAAAAAACTCAAAATAAAAGTGAGCAGTGAGACGACGAGCATGCCAATCAAACTTGCCATCAAAAAGCCACCAAGTCCGGTCAAGTCGCGTTTGGTCATCGCGCCGAAAAGCGCCAATCCGGCAAACATCGCGACGGTCGCGACGAGGGCTTTTACCAAAATCAAAACTCCCGCCGCAAGTGCGGCGGCGACCAGGAGCGGGACGAGCGTGATTCCGAGGATCGCGGCGAACAAAATTAAAAACAAATAACCGAAGCTAGCGCGACTCCACTGCTTCGCGGTGAAAACCAAAATCAAGGTGAGGGCGAACATCGCGAACATAAATCCGGTATTCGTGATGAGTGTCGTCGGGATTAAATATATTCCGGCAAGCACTCCGCCAGCGCAGGCTGCGAGTGCGAGCGCGAAGTAGCCCATCGTGCGCGCAAAAAAAGTAGACGAACCGACAGTTCGTGTCGCGGTGTGAGAGAGCTGAATCATAATTAAATTTTATTCGTAGCGCAGTTTTTTGTAAATTGCACCAAAAGCCTTTTTGTACAATGATTTTGTGAACACAAAAATTCTCCAAAAAAGTACGACTGAACTCAAAAGTTGTTCGAATAAATTTGCGTCTCGAATCGGCAAAATTTAAACTGGCACCAATTTAAAAAACACAGCTTTGGCAAAAGATAACATCGTCGTCGGTCTCGACATCGGCAGTAGCAAGATTCGCACAGTCATTGCGAACATTGACGAACGGGATGTTTTGCCAAATGTCATCGGCGCGGGTGTCTCGCCCTCGGCAGGATTACGCAAGGGCGTGATTGTCGATGTGAATGAAACCATCTCGGCGATTACGGCATCGCTCGAAGACGCGGAACGCATGAGCGGTTCGCCGATTCACCATGCAGTGATCGCAGTCGGTGGTGCGCATCTCGCAGCGATCAATTCGCGTGGGGTGATCGCGGTTCCGCACGGTGGGGAAATCTCCGCGGGTGATGTCGAGCGCGTGCTCGAGGCGGCGCAGGCGGTCAATATCCAAGCCAACCGTCAGATTCTGCGTGTCATTCCGCAAAATTATACGATTGACGATCAGACCGGCATTCGCAATCCACTCGGGATGAAGGGCGTTCGACTCGAAGTCGAGGCGCACATCATCACTGGTCTCGCGCCCGCTTTGAAAAACCTCGAAAACGCCGTCCACCAATCGGGCGTGGATGTCGACGATTTCATTCCGGCGCCGCTCGCGGCTGCCGAGGCGGTTCTTTCCAAACGCCAAAAAGAACTCGGCGTAGTCGCGATCGACATTGGCTCGAGCTCGACAGGAATTTCCGTCTACGAAGAAGGTGTCGTCATCGCGAGCTTCGTGCTGCCGGTCGGCGGCGATAGCGTCACCAATGACATCGCGATCGGTCTCAGGACCAGCGTCGATGCGGCGGAGAAATTAAAAATCGAATACGGCACGGCGAAACCCGCGGATGTTTCTGACCGCGAGACGATCGATCTCGCTACGATTTCCAAGGCGGACTCGCAGGTCGTCGAACGCCGCCAACTCGCCGAAATCATTTACGCGCGTTATCACGAGATTCTCTCGATGGTGAATGAAAAATTGGCACTGATTGAGCGCGACGGACAGCTCCCGGCGGGCGCAGTCATCACGGGTGGTGGCGCGAAAATTCCCGAGCTGATTGAGCTGGCGCGCGAGACGCTTTCACTACCGGTTCAAATTGGTTTTCCGACAGCGATTGACGGCATCGTCGACAAGATTGACGACCCAGCGTACGCGACTGCAGTCGGACTCGTGATTTTCGGTTCGCGCGGTTCGTCGCGTAGCTACTCACTTTCCAATGTGGACTTCGGCAAGACTTTTGACGGAGTAAAAAATTTCTTCAAGAAACTCCTGCCGTAAAAAAAATTTGTTCAACAAAATTTCCGTGAATAAAAGTTTTAATTTAAAATCCAATTCCTAACCACTTCCAACATGTCTGATAACTTCAAAAATCTTTTCGGCGGAGCAGGGCGCGGCACTGGCTCGAGCTCGTCTTCTTCCCAAGAGATTAATCCTGGCATTTCTCCAGTCGCGAAAATCAAAGTCATCGGCGTGGGTGGTTCCGGCAACAACGCGCTCAACCGCATGATCAAAGCGCAAGTCAGCGGCGTCGAATTCATCGCGATCAATACCGACGCGCAGGCGCTTTATCACAACAATGCGCCGCTCAAAATTAACATCGGCAAAGGTACGACGCGCGGTCTCGGTGCTGGCTCCGATCAGAATGTTGGCAAGAAAGCCGCCGAAGAATCTTCCGAAGAAATTCGCGGTCATCTCGAAAACACGGACATGGTTTTCATTACCTGCGGCATGGGCGGTGGTACGGGCACGGGTGCAGCGCCGGTGATTGCCGAGATGGCGAAAGAAGCGGGCGCACTTACAGTCGCCGTCGTCACCAAGCCATTCACTTTCGAAGGTGAGAAGCGCGGCGATCGTGCAGTCAGCGGCATCGAAGATTTGAAGAGCAAGGTCGACACGCTGATTACGATTCCGAATGACAAAATTCTTTCCATTATCGATAAGAAAACGCCGATTCACGATGCGTTCACCGTCGTCGACGATGTTTTGCGTCAGGGTGTGCAGGGGATTTCCGACCTCATCACGATTCACGGAATGATCAATGTGGACTTCGCCGATGTGAAAAACATTATGCAAAATGCCGGCTCGGCTTTGATGGGCATCGGCTACGGCACAGGTGAAAATCGTGCGGTCGAAGCCGCGCGTGCTGCGATTGATTCACCATTACTGGAGCAACAAATCGACGGTGCGAAAGGTTTGCTCTTCAATGTGACGGGTGGCAACGATCTCTCGATGTTCGAAGTCGACGAGGCAGCGAAAGTCATCACAGCCGCCGCCGATCCGAGCGCGAATATCATCTTCGGCGCGGTCATCGACGACAGCTACACAGGTGAAATCAAGATTACTGTCATCGCGACCGGTTTCGACGATAAGCCAAAAACTCCAGCTGCGGCGAAGCGCAATGTCTCGACGCGATCTTTTGCTTTCGGTTCGCCGCTCGCGCGACCAGAAATTGATGATCTCGAAGTGCCGGCTTTCATTCGCAAGAAAGTTAAATAAGAAGTAAGTTTGTAAGGAGTAAGGATTAAGAAATAAGTTTGTAAGAAATAAGGAGTAGAGACGAGGTATGCCTCGTCTCTACCTTTTTTAATTCTCGTTTTTTTGGATTCCCGCTCCCGATTTGTCGAGGACAAGTTTGGCGGGAAAGACAAAATGTTTTTGTTAAAATCCAGACATGCTGCGCTTCGATGTCATCTCGCTGTTTCCGGAAAGTTTCGAATCGACTCTGAATTCGAGCATTCTGGCGCGTGCCATCAAATTAAAAAAAATCGAGGTGCGTCTGCACCAGCTACGCGACTTCGCGAAAAACAAATGGCGCAAAGTCGACGACCGACCCTTCGGCGGCGGCGCCGGGATGGTGATGGCGTGCCAGCCGCTCTTCGACGCGGTCAAAAAAATCCGCGGACGCTCGACCAAAAAAATTCCCATTATCTATTTCACGCCGCGCGGTCAAAAATTCGACCAGCCGATGGCGGAAAAATTTGCCGAAAAGTTCGACCGTGTGATTCTCGTTTGCGGACACTATGAAGGCGTCGATCAGCGCTTCATCGACGCGCTCGTCGATTTCGAAATTTCGCTCGGCGACTTCGTTCTGACGGGCGGTGAGCTCCCGGCACTCGTTTTCATCGACGCGGTCGCGCGGCTCATTCCCGGAGTCGTCGGCAAAAATGAAAGTACTGCCGAGGAAAGTTTCTCGAAGAGACTCAATCGTAAAAAAGAATATCCGCACTTCACGCGGCCGGAAAATTTTCGCGGCATGAAAGTTCCGGAGATTCTGCTCACGGGCGATCACGGCAAAATCGAAAAATGGCGGCGTAAAAATTTGCAATGAAAACACTGAATGAACTTTTTACCGAATTTGAAAAAACCGGGCGGCTGACGCTGCGCGTGAAAGTTATTCCGAAGTCAGTCGAAAACGCCATCGTTGGATTCTTGGACGAGCAGACGCTCAAGATTCGCGTCGCGGCGACGCCGGAAAAAGGTAAAGCGAATGCCGAGCTGAAAAAATTTCTTGCTGGCGAGTTCAGTGTTCCCCGGGAAAATGTGACGATTCTCTCCGGCGCGGCTGATTCGCTCAAGTTGATTCGTCTCGAGAAATGAAGTTCACTTCCTCGCTCGAGCTCGAAGAATTTTTGCGCCAAAATAATTTGCGCGCCGACCACGCGCTTGGTCAGAATTTTCTTGTGGACGCCACAGTGCTCGCCAAAATTTTGGCAGCGGGCGAATTGCAAAAATCCGATGTGGTCGTCGAGGTCGGAGCGGGTCTCGGGACACTGACGCGTGCGCTCGCGCAGAAAGTTCAAAAAGTCATTGCGCTCGAATTCGACAATAAAATTTTTCCGACGCTGCAAAAAAATCTTGCCGACCTGGGAAATGTTGAGCTCCAAAATATCGATGTCCGGCACTTCACACCGCCGACTCAGAATTTCAAGCTCATCGCGAATATTCCTTATTACCTGACTTCACCGATTCTCCGTAAATTTTTTCTGGAAAATCAGCCGCCGCAGATTGCAGTTTTGCTCGTCCAAAAAGAAGTTGCGCAAAAAATTTGCGAGGCAAAAAAACTGTCGCTACTGGCGCTCGAAGTGCGAATTTTTGGTGAGCCAGAAATTGTCGCGCTGGTCCCGCCGCAGAGTTTTCTGCCACCGCCGAAAGTCGATTCGGCGATTCTGAAAATTACACTCAAACCTAATCCGGAAATTCCGCGTGCGGATCTCGTAGATTTTTTTGAAATTGTCCGCGCTGGATTTCGCGCTCCGCGCAAAAAAATTCGCGGTAGTTTCGCGGCTGGATTCACAGGCAAAAAAGCCGTTGCCGAAAAGATTCTCGCGCAGGCGGGTATTAATTTGGATTTACGCCCGGAGGATCTCCCGATTTCGGACTGGCAAAAAATCCTCGTCGCCAGCCGTGAGTTGAGAGATTGAGCTTATTTTTTCGCACGCATTTTTTTCTCGATTTGCTTTTCGACAAGCTCGGTAATGACGCGTGCTTTGGAAAAGAGGAAAGTCAAAAATTTAGTCGGTTGAATCAAAACATCGTTCGCGCGGCGCGCGGTTTGTTTCAGCGTCTGCGTCAATTCACCGAGGTCGCGCAAAATGAAAATCGCGTAAAAGAGTGCAATCGATAGGAAAAGCGCGACGAGTCCGATTGAGGCGGCGAGGACGACATTTAGAATGTCGGAAGAAGTGGCAAACATCGAACACAAATTTAGCTCAAAAAATTTTCGCGCGCAAATTTACTTGCCGATTTTTTTCAAAATAATTTCATTTACTTTGGCGGGATTGGCTTGGCCTTTCGAGAGCTTCATCACTGTGCCGACGAGCGCGCCGAGTGCGCGGTCTTTGCCATTGCGAAAATCCTCAATCGCGGCTGGATTCGCGGCGATGGCTTGCTCGACCAATTTCTCGAGCTCACCGGAATCTGAAATTTGCTCAAGGCCTTTGTCTTGCAAAATCTCGTCAACTAATTTGCCGCTCGCCCACATTTCGGGGAAAACTTCTTTGCCGATTTTGCCACTGATTTCACCGCTCACAATTTTTTTCACCAGCGCGCCCAAGTTTTCGGCTGTGATTTTTTGTTCCTCAATTTTCAAACTGGCTTCTTTCATCTTGGCGAGCAGCTCGCTCAGGATCCAGGCTGCGGATTTTTTCGCATCGCCGGAAATTTTTACGACCGTCTCGAAGTAGTCCGCCAAATTTTTCGATTCGGTCAGATTCAGCGCGTCGTCCTCGGTGATGCCGAATTCCGCGACAAATCTTTCCCTGCGCGCGAGTGGCAGCTCAGGTAGTTCGGCGCGTAATTTTTCGACAAAATCTTTTTTCAAAACAAGCGGCGGAATGTCCGGCTCAGGAAAATAGCGGTAATCCGCGGCTGATTCTTTCGCACGCATCAAAAATGTTTCGCCCAAATCATCGTCCCAGCCGACGGTCGAATCACCGGTCGGTGGTGTGCCCGCCGCCCACAATTTTTTCTGCCGTCCGATTTCGAAATCAATCGCGGACTCAAGTGCTTTGAAAGAATTCAAATTTTTAATCTCCGCGCGCGGATTTAATCTCTCCGTCCCGACTTCGCGTAGGCTGACCGACGCGTCGAAGCGCATCTCGCCCTTGAAAAGATCGGCGCCGGAACTGCCGACGAATTGCAGAATTTTTTGAATCTCTTCCGCGTAAATTTTCGCCTCGGCGGCGCTGCGCAAATCCGGCTCGCTGACGATTTCCATCAGCGGCGTGCCGGCGCGATTGTAGTCGCACAGGCTGAAATTACCGACATGCGTGAGTTTGCCCGCGTCATTTTCGAGATGCAGGCGCGTGATGCCGATTACTTTTTCCGCGCCATTCAGGCGAATCGTGACTTTGCCCTGGATTGAAATCGGCTCGTCGAATTGAGAAATCTGATAACCGTAAGGCAGATCCGGATAAAAATAATTCTTGCGGTCGAATTTCGATTTCGCCGGAATCGTGCAATCTAGAGCGAGCGCAGCTTTCACACCAAGCTCAAGCGCCTTTTTATTCGGTGCGGGCAGTGTCCCGGGATGACCGCAGCAAATCGGACAAACTTTCGAATTGGGCGCTGCGCCAAAAGCGTCATTGTCGCAGCTGCAAAACATCTTCGTTTTTGTCGCGATTTGCGCGTGAATTTCGAGGCCGATAATTGCTTCAAGTTGCACCGAGGCATTTTATCAAACCGCTGCTTTTTTGCAGAATTCGATAATTTTTCCGGGAATGTCGACATCGCCCGCGGCCTCCATCAGTCCGTGGAATTCGACACCGGAATTTACTTCGACGACCTGCAGCCCGGACTTCGTCTCGACGAGATCGACACCGAGGAGTGCCGGCTTGTTTGCGACGGCTGCGGCGGCGGATTTCACCAGCTTCTCGAAATCGGCAGTAATCTCGAAGCGTTCGACGGCTGCGCCGCGGGCGGTATTCGTAATCCAGTGCTCGGATTTGCGGCGCATCGCTGCGACGATTTCATCGCCAATCACGACCGCACGGATATCGCTGCCATTTTTTTTCTCGATGAATTCCTGAATGTAAAAAATCTGCGAGTGGGTGATTCCACCCAAGACAGTTTTGTGTTCGAGGACAGTCTCCGCGGCATCGCGGTCATTGATTTTGCTCAGCATGCGACCCCAGCTGCCGACGACCGGCTTCAGCACGACAGGGTAACCCCAGGCTTCAATCGTCGCGAGTGCTTGCTCCTCGTCGAAGCAAACTTTCGTGCGTGGAGTCGGTACGCCGTTGCGCGCGAGCTCAATCGAAGTCAAAAATTTATCGCCGCAAATCTCAATTGTCCGGAAATCGTTGACGACTTTTACGCCGCGCGCGCCTAAAAATTTCGCAATGTAAAAATTCTTCGTGTGCGAGACGCTGCGGAGCAGCACGACATCGCAGTCGAGAATCGCCGGATTTTCGTGGAGGTCGAGTGCGACTTCGTTGTCGCGAATTTTCACCAGCTCGATCTCCGGATCATTTTCCGCCGCAGCAAAAAGCGCTTTTTCTTCGATGCGCGGATGGGAGTAAAAAATTCCTAGTTTCATAAAATTATTTTAAAAGATTAAATTTTAAAGTCAAGCAAAGCTGACAATGAATTTTTCGAGCGCGAGTGCGAATTCGCCTGGGTTGGTCGACGAGTAATTCAGTCGTCCGGTTTTCATCGCGACATCGATGGCGAGCAGTTTCGCGTGCGCTGCCAAAAGCTCCGCTTCCGAAAAATTGCGCGCCTGTTGCAAAGAATTTTGCACGACGAAAGGATGCAGTTTCAACTCGCGAGCGATTTCGGCGGGTGGGAGATTGCGGGCGGCGAGCGCATTCAAATTCAGCAAAATCCGAAATTGGCGCACGACCATAAAAAAAATTTGCACCAAGTTTTCACCGCGGTCGACGATGTCGTGGAGGTCGGCGAGCGCGCTCTCGATGCGGCGCGCGCCAATCGCGTCAGTCAAATTAAAAACCGAAACATGCAGATTGGGATGCGTGAGCGCGCGCACATCGGCGCGCGAAATTTTCCCAGTGCCCGCAAAAGTTTTGAGTTTCGCGAGCTCGTTCACTGCTGCGGCGCAATCGCCGAGGGTGAAAGTCGCGAGCAATTCCACCGCCGCTGGCTCAATCGCCAAACCGACCCGCGTGATTTCCGCCGCGAGCCACTTCTTGAATTCTGCCGGTTTCGGCGGGGCGAATTCTTTCACCGTGCCGCTATCGCGCAAAGCTTTGAAAAGTTTCGTGCGCGCGTCCGCTGTTTTCGCCGTCACGATGAGCGTCGTATATTCCGGTACGCTCATGATGAAGTTTGCGAGCCGCTCAGAAGATTTTTTGAAATCGAAATCGCGCACGATGACGAGCCGCGCCTTGCCCAAAAATGGCGGCGTCTCAGCTGCGGCGATGATTTTGCCTTCGTCGCTTTCGCGTGCTTCCAAAATCGCGAGATTGAGATCGCCTTGTTGCTGCTTGAATTCTGCGACAAGCCGCTGAACTTCTTTCTGAATCAGAAAATTATGTTCGCCAAAAAAAAGTAGCGCGGGCATTTTAAATTTTGGAAAATTTAGATTTGGGTTTGCGCATGTGTCCGCTTTTCAGCAGTTGAATAAAAATTTTCGCGAGCTCCGGATCGAATTGTTTACCGCTGCCGATTTCGAGTTCGCGAATGGCTTCGAGGCGATTCATTTTGCGACCGTAGCTGCGGCGGGTTATCATCGCGTCGTAAGCGTCGGCGATGGCGATGATGCGCGCTTCGAGTAGAATTTTTTTACCGATGATGCCGCTAGGGTAGCCCGAGCCGTCCCAGCGTTCGTGGTGCTCACGGATGGCTGCTGTCGCGGCTTCCAAAAATTTGGCCGACGAGACAATTTTCGCGCCGATATTTGGATGGTTTTCCAGCTCGCGCGTTTCGCTCTCGCTGAGTGCGGTGCGTTTTTGCAAAATTGACTGATCGACGGCGACTTTGCCGACATCGTGCAGTAGTCCGGCGTAGCGCAGATTGGTGAGCGTCTTTTTCTTCAGACCGAGCGCGCGCCCGAGCTTCACCGCGTAGCTCGCGACTCGCACGGAGTGACCGCGCGTGTAAATATCTTTTTCCTCGATGCTTGTGACGAGTGCAGAAATCAATTCGAAATGCGCCCGTTGTTCTTTTTCGCGCAGCTCTTGATTGTCGTGGACTTTTTCTTCGAGTGAGTTGGAATATTTTTTTAGCTGAGTTGTCGCTGCATCGACTTCCTTTTTAAGTTTACGGTTGAAGCTTTCGATCTCCGCGCCCGCGCGGGCTTTGGCGACACCATTTTCGATTTGATCGCCGAGTGTGAGAAAAAAATCAAAATCACTTTTGCGGAATTTTTTCTGCTGGTCGTGTTCTGCGAAAATCATTCCCAAGATGTGTTTTCTGCCAATGAGCGGAATCAGGAGCGCGTTGCCGATTTTGAATTTTTGCAGTTCGGTGAACATTTTTTTTTGCGTATCAATCGTGATAATCCGCCGCGCGCGTCCGACTTGTTCGATTTGATGCGGCAAATTGAGCGCCTTGGTTAAGTCGAGAATTTCGGCAGCCAATTCTTTTTCGAATTTTTGAGAATGCGCCACAATTTTTAATTCATGGTTTCCGTTGCGTGCAAAAATCAGGACGCGCCTGAAGGCGAGCTCACTGCGGAAAGTGGAAACGATTTTGTGAAAAATTTGCTGCTCGTTTTTCGCCGTGCGCAGAATCTCCGAAATTTTATTAATCGCGGCGAGCTGGCGGATGTAGTCGAGCGCGAAAGTGCCCTGCTCCTCAATTTTTTGTAAATTTAATTTGCGTTCTGCGAATGAGTGAATTTGCTCATTTTTTTCACCCGCGCAGACGAAGCGATTGCGCCCGGTGTGTTTTGCATGATAAAGCGCATCGTCGGCGAGACGCATCAAATCTGTGAGCGAAGCAACTTCGGGGTGGGGCAAACTGATGCAGCCGATACTGGCAGTGTGCCCAGTTGTTTTTTTAATCTTGCGCAGAATTCTTTGCAGGGCTTGGTCGCGCTTGGCTCGGCTAAGGTTGCGAAGCAAAAACGCAAATTCGTCGCCAGCGAAACGCGCAGCGAATTCGATATCCTGATCTTTTTTCAAAATTGCGCCGAGCTTCACGAGCAGCTGATCTCCGGCGTTGTGACCGCGAGTGTCGTTGACATGTTTCAAAAAATCGATGTCAAGCATCGCGTAAATAAAAGATTTATTTTTGCGGTGCAGGCGTTCACTTAAAAATTTTTGCAGAAAGCGGCGATTGGGCAGGCTGGTCAGCTGATCGTAATGCGCCAGCTTTTCCAAAATTTCGTTTTTCGTTTTTAGCTTTTTCGTCGCTTCATCAATTTTGTTTTTCAGTTCGCGATTTACAGCCTTGATTTTTTCATCGGTAATCACGCGGTTTAGCACTAGCGCGATGTGATTCACAAACGGCATGATCTTGGTTTCGCTGCCTTCCAGATCAATTTTGCGTCCAGAAAATAAATTATCCACCGAGACTACACCCAAAAGTTTTTTGCCGGCTAGCATCGGGAAACCGACGGTGTAGTTGGAATTGAAGTCACCAAAAAATTTTTTCAAAAGCGGCATCGTCGTATTGCGATAGGGTTTTTTTTTCTTTAGGTACGAAACATAATCATTGGGCAAAACTTTGCCGTCGAGCGAGGTCTGGGCTTTTTGGAATTCGGCATCCGGTAAGTAGCTCGCTTTCGCGCCGTAATAAATTTTGCGATCTTCGTCGATGAGCCAAACTCGTACGCGGTCGAAACCAAGTTTGCGAAAAATTCGAATCGTAAAATCAATCACATCCTTCTTACTGCGTGCCGCGCGGAGGGTCTCACCTGTAATTTTGAGGTCATGCAAAACAGATTTGGCTTCGTCGGCATTTGTATCGCGAGAGTCTTTCACCGCTTGATTTTATGGTTTCCAGCTGCCGACTTCAACAAACTCCGCTAAAATCCTCGCATGTTTGCCACGATTCAAAAGATAGTTTCCGACGCACTTCCTGCGAAAATCGACTTCACGCTCGAGACACCGCCGGATTCGCAATTCGGCGATCTCGCGACGAATGCCGCGCTGATTCTCGCTAAACAACTCGGCAAGAACCCACGCGAGCTGGCGACTGAAATTGCTACGAAAATTTCCGCGAGCGAGCTCGTGGCGAAGGCTGAGATTGCCGGTCCAGGTTTCATCAATATATTTCTAAAGGACTCGGTAATCTGGGAAGCCGCGCGCAAAAAAATCGAACCAAAAGAAGTAAGCAAAAATTCTCCTTTGATCGTCGTGGATTTCGGTGGCGAGAATATCGCGAAGCCGATGTCGGTCGGGCACCTCCGCTCAAATATCATCGGGCAAGCTCTCTGCAATATTTACAAATTCATCGGCTGGCGCATCGTCGGCGACAATCATCTCGGCGATTGGGGCACACAGTTTGGAAAATTGATTGTGGCGTGGAATAAATGGGCGGGAGATAAGAAACCGGAAGATGCGACGATTCAAGAGCTGAATGATTTGTATGTTCGCTTTCACGAGGAGGCGGAGAAAAATCCGGAGTTAGAAGATGAGGCGAGAGTGACTTTTAAAAATCTAGAAAAAGCACAATTAGAGCGTCTTAAGGTTTTGATCAAAATATCTTTACACGAAGCAGGAGAGGCGACGGAAAAAGAATTTTTGGAAAAAAATCCCGATATAGTTTTATGGCTTAAGTTTATCTACTTAAGTCGGAAAGAGTTTCATAAAATACATAAAAGACTTGAAGTTCCGTTTCCGGAAAATAATAAACAATGGAATGAAAATAATCTTGAACATTATCAAGAGGCGGGAGAGAGCTGGTATTTGAATAGGCTTAGTGAAGAAATTGAAAAATTAGTGAGGGAAGGTGTTGCTAAGGAAAGCGAAGGCGCATTGATTGCGACTTTTGAGGAGGAAGGTTGGGGACCATTACTTTTTCGCAAGTCCGATGGTTCAACTCTTTATGCAACTCGTGATCTTGCTGCGATTGACTATCGTATCGAAAAATTCAAGCCTAAAAAAATCGTTTACGCGGTTGGTTCTGATCAAGAGCTTTATTTTAAGCAGCTTTTTGTTGTGGCAAAAAAGTGCTTTGGCGAAGGCTTAAAAAATACTGAGCTTGTCCACGCGAAGTTCGGAATGGTGCGGTTGCCAGAGGGAAAAATGAGCACGCGAAAAGGGCGCGTGATTAGATTGGAAGATTTACTCGATGAGGCGGAAGAAAAGATGAAGGCTGTGCTGGCGGAGAAGAATTGCGAGATTGCGGGTGCGGAGCGTGAAAAGCTGATCAAAGATTTGGCGATTGGGTCGGTCAAATTCGCTGACCTCGGTCACGGTCGCGAGTCCGATATCACTTTCACTTGGGAATCCGCTCTTTCTTTCGAGGGTTACGCTGCGCCGTATCTCATGTACACCCATGCTCGCGCTTGCTCCATTTCCCGCAAAGCCGGCGAATTTACTCTGCCGCAAAACATTGAAAAATTCTCCACTCCGATTGAGAGACAGCTCGCCTTGAAATTAGACAAATTCGTAGGAGTCGTCGAGGAAGCTGCGCAGAGCTATCACCCCCATCTTATTGCGACTTACATTTACGAGCTGGCGCAAGATTTCAATAACTTTTATCACAAATCTCGCGTGCTGAACGCTGAGAGTGAAGAGCTTAAACGACTGCGTCTTGGTCTAGTGAAGCAAACAGCGGGAATCATAAAAACAGGACTTGGGCTGCTCGGTATTGAGGCACCCGAAAAAATGTAATCGCAGTAGAAACATTGCATCCCTAAGGGACCACTTTGTGGTGCAATGTTTCTACGAATTATTTACGATTGGTATTTTTTGGATCCCCGCTTTCGCGGGGATGACAGAAGGAAACGGGGATGATAAATAAGTTTTTTTCAAAACGCTGCGCTTGGCTCACTACTTTTTTGACAGCAAAAAAGTAGCACAAAAAACTGCCCGACTGTCTGAAATTTTTGCGGACTACATCGACTCGCTCACGAAAAAATCCGATTGCTCATTCCATTCGCCGGATTTTTTTGCGCTCGTTCGTCGGTAGTCCGGTGGACAAAAATTTCAGAATGTCGGGTTCGAACTATTTCTAAAATTTTAGTGTGAGTGAAATCGGGCAGTGGTCGCTGCCTAGAATTTCGTCGTGGATTTCGGCGCGCACAATATTTTTTTTCAATTCTGCTGAGACGAAAAAACTGTCGATGCGCCAGCCGACATTCCGTTCGCGCGCGCCGGAGCGCACACTCCACCAGGAATATTTCACTTCGTCGGGATGCAGCTCGCGGAATGTGTCGAGATAATTTTTGGCGATTAATTTATCGAGCCACTTGCGCTCGATTGGCAGGAAACCAGAAATTTTTTCATTCTCCTGCGGTCGAGCGAGGTCAATCTCGCGATGGGCAGTATTAATATCGCCACAAAAAACGATTGGTTTTTTCTTGCGTAATTTTTCAATCAGCTTCAGAAATTCCTCGTAAAATTCCAGTTTAAATCGCAGCCGCGCTTCGCTCATTTTGCCGTTCGGAAAATAAACATTCAGAAAATAAAATTCGGGCAGCTCGGCGAGCAGGATGCGACCTTCACCATTCAGAACCGGCGCGGCGAATTCAGTCTGGATTTTGAGTGGTTCAGTTTTCGCATAAAGCGCGACGCCAGAATAGCCGGGTCGAGCTGCGGAATTCCAAAAGCTGCGGTAGCCGTCGGGCTCGAGCAAATTGGCGCCGAGTTGATTCGGCGCGGCTTTCGTTTCTTGAATCGCGACGAAATCGGCGGGCGATTTTGCCAGCCATTCGAGGAAACCTTTTTTCGCGACTGCGCGAATTCCGTTGACATTCCACGAGACGAGAGAGATTGATTTCATTTATCTTTTGGAAAATCTATTCTAACTTCAGAAACGCTCAAGTCTTTTTCTTTAATCCATAAATCTCTTCGCATTTCTAAAATAGTCTCGAAAAAATTATCGTGAGTTGGTTTTTCAATAAACTTTTTAATGGACATTAAAACACTTTTTGGGCTATAAAGAATCATTTCATGATATTCTGCTTTTAAGTATTCGATGACATCATTTTGGGAAAAAATATCTGGTTGCCTTGAAGAAAGAAATTTAATATTCTCAGGCTTAAAATAAACGTCCATATACAACAATGTAGAGCGATAGCGTTTTTCTTTTTGCTCGTGTTTTTTAAAGTCAATTTCTTTCCCTTTAGCTAAATAGTGAGAAGCGATGGCGGTGATTAATCCGCCAAAACCGAAAGATGCTATTAACGCGATTATGGTTTCTGGACTCATAAATTATTGATGACAAAAAACTTTGGCGGAGGGGGTGGGGATCGAACCCACGAGACCCTTGCGGGTCTGACAGTTTTCAAGACTGTTGCCATCGACCACTCGGCCACCCCTCCGTGCGGATAATTTTACAATAAAAGAACATAGAAACGCGATTAATCGCGTTTCTACCGAGAGGGATGACAGTTATAAATATTTTTCAGTTGGTGCGGTTTTCACAAAGCTCAAAAAAAGCATCGCGAGTACAGTCAGTCCGGCGGAGTCGCGAGACCGACAAAAATTCGACTTTCAAAATTTCGGCAGGCGAGTAGAATCTTCCCAATTTGGATTTCGAAGTTTTTTTAATCGCGCTCGCACTCACAACTTTCGCCGGACTCTCGACTGGGATTGGCGGCGCGCTGGCTTGTTTCACTAAAAAGACAAATACGAAGTCGCTTTCGATTGGGCTGGGTTTTTCGGCAGGAGTCATGATTTATATTTCTTTGGTCGAGCTTTTGCGTGAAGCGGGAGTTTTGATAATCGACAATTTGGGTAAAAATCTAGGCAGTTGGATTACTTTGACCGTTTTCTTTAGCGGAATGGCGATAACAGCTTTGATCGATTGGTTAATTCCTTCAGCGGAAAACCCTCACGAAATTCACAGAATTGAGGAAATCAAAAAACACCATTTCAAACTTTTGCAGCGCAAAAAACTTTTGCGAACTGGAACTTTTATTGCCTTCGCTCTCGCGATTCATAATTTTCCCGAAGGTTTGGCGACTTTTGTCGCGACGATGCAAGATACCAAAATTGGTTTGCCAATCGCTTTGGCGATTGCGATTCACAATATTCCCGAGGGAATTGCGGTTGCGATTCCGTTTTATTTCGCGACTGGGTCGCGCAAAAAAGCCTTTTTTTATTCTCTGCTTTCTGGACTGACCGAGCCGCTCGGTGCGCTGCTTGGTTTTGCACTTTTCTTTTGGTTTTTAAACGGTTTAGCCTGCGGAATTCTTCTTGCTACGGTTGCGGGAATTATGATTTTCATTTCTTTCGACGAACTACTTCCGACGGCACGCGAATACGGTGAGCACCATCTTTCACTTTACGGCTTGATTGCAGGCATGGCGACGATGGCGGTGAGCCTGCAATTATTCGGCTAAATTAATTTAGGAGTGGTTTTCACCAAGCTTAAAAAAATCATTGCCACCAAAGTCAGTCCGAGTGAGACGATGAAGGGAATTGTCATCCCGAAAAAATCTCACAAAAGTTCTGTCAAATGGGTTTCGACTTCGGCATTTTTTAATTGCCGAGAGCGCGCCAGACCAGCTCTGCGATGAAGCCGCGATTTTCGGCTTTGTCGTAATCTTTCGCTTCGCCCGTGCGCAGAACATTTTTCGCGAGTGCGGCATTCACGAAGGGCGTGTACCAGGCACCGCTCGTCGCAGTCACCGGCCAGCCGAAGGCACTCACCAAAATTTTCACTGCCTCGGCGCGATTGATCGGATTGGCCGGACGGAATTTGCCGTCAGAATATCCGCCCACCCAGCCGCGCGATTTCGCATAACAAATATAGGGCGCGAACCATTCGCTGCCGACATCCGGAAAGCAATTCGTGCCGGAGATGGCGAGATTTTTGTCTTTGGTCGCACCGACCAAAATTTTCAAAAACTCCGCGCGATTAATTTGTAAGTCCGGTCCGAAAGTTCCATTCGTGTAGCCCGTGATTATGCCGAGCTTAGTCAGTCCGAGGATAGCGGCGAGGTGCGCGTTCACGGGCGAGATATCCGAGAAAGGTGATTGAACGATATTGACGCCGACATCGCCCGTCGTCCAAGAAACAAAGACGCGCGAACCGTCGTCTTTCAAAAATGAGTAGGTGCGATTTTTTTGCATTTCAGTTGGCTCTTTCGGCAAACCGAAAATCGAACTGCCCGCTGCTTTGTAATTCGCCTCAGGATTAAAGCAGCTAGTCGCGACCGGACAATAATTTTCGCCGTTCATTGTGAGGTTTTCGAATTTTGCGCCGACGAGCGAATGAGCGAGATTATTCCAAGTCGTGACGGCTTCGTCGGGAAGTGCGAAGCCCGCGATATTTGAATAGCCGACGCGTTTCACGCCTGAGCCGAGCAGCATCACGAGTTCCTTAATCGCGAAATCACCTTGCTCGGTCGTGCTCACCGCGGCTTGGTCTTCGTATTGCGTCGGTGCGAAACCGAAACCGGTCACCCAGATTGGTTTTTCGCAGCCGGCATCTTTCAGAATCTGGCGGTAAAAATTCACCCACTGCTCGACGGTGTAATTGGCACTCTTCTCCGCATTGACTTCATCCGGCGCGACGCCGAAGTGGAAAGGGTGGAAAGCGAGCACATCGAATTTCCCGCAGGCGCCGTCGAGTTTCAAAAAGGCTTTCAGCCAAGCGTAATCGTAAGCACCGAGACTACCGAGGACTGTGTCGGTCGTCTTATCCGTCAGCTCGCCGAGCGTTTTGTCCAAGAAATCAGAATAATTCAGCGCGCGTGCCGTGGTCGTGAGACCGAGTCCGCGCGTTTCGCTATTTGGCATGTCGCAAATTTCATTCGCAAAAATCGTCCGATCGGCATTGCGATAAAACATCACCGCCTGATTGTCGCTATCCCAACAGCCGGTGATGACGCGGGGATTTTGCTCGTCAATCTGAATCTTGCCGGCGGAGTCGATGATGAGATCGACAGGCGTCGCCGCCAAAACAGACGCGAACGAAAGGACGAACGCGAGGAAAGAGGTGAGTGCTTTTTTCATGCGCCGATTTTAGAACAAATTTTGTGTTCGCGCCAAATTACTCTTTTGGGGTTTCGATTTTAGACAATAGTTTCTCGTAAAGTCTTCGGTCGCGCAAAAGAGCATGTTCCTCTTCTGTGGTTGGCATCGCATCTTTCGGGCAATGCCTATTCGTGAAATGACATTTTCTTGTTTTGTCATTAATCGCTGCTGGGCAATGAAAGCTCTCACCTCGACCGATTTTTTTTCTACCTGCGACAAATATAAGAAAAACCTCATTGCCGCTGCACAAGAGAATCTCTGAGATATCCAACCTGTCGGCTTCTCGCTTTAAGACTGGACCAAGCTTAACGGGTTCTGTTGTTTCGGCGGCTCTTGCGGCCTTATGTAGCCAGCTCTCCATTGGGTCTTTCATCTTTTGAAAATTAAAAATAGAAACTAATTTTAACTACAAATTTTTAATTGTCAAGTTTAGAATTTCACGCGCTCGCCGACTGAATCGCGACGGTATTTGCCGAATTCAACTAGTTTCAGCGCGCGCTCGCCCTCGATGATTGGTCCTTCGCGGCAGACGCAAAATCCGCCGTCGTCCATCGCGCAGCTGCCGCAGACGCCGATGCCGCATTTCATCATTCTCTCTAGGCTCAGCTCGCTCGGGACTTTCGCAGTGTGGCAAATTTGTGCGACTTTTTGCAGCATTAATTCCGGACCGCAGGTGAACACAAAATCTGTTTTCTTTTTCGCCAAAATTTCTGCGAGCAGGTCAGTCGTGAAACACTGCGTGCCGCGAGTGCCGTCGTTCGTCGCTATCGAAACTTTCGCTCCCATTTTCGCGGCGTATTTTTCACCAAATAAAAATTTTTTCGAACGAGCGCCAATGATGAAATCAATTTCGCAATGCTCAAGTCGCTCCGCTAGTCCGAGAAGTGGTGCGACGCCGAAGCCGCCGCCGACCAAGACCACTTTCTTTTTTTTCAAGACAGAGAAACCGCGACCGAAGGGTCCGCGAATTCCGACTGGCGCGCCGACTTTTTGCGCCGCCAGTTTTCTCGAAAATTCACCGATGGCGGAAACAGTGATGCGGAACTCGCCTTTTTTCGTGCGCCAAATTCCGTACGGTTTTTCTTCTACGCGCGGCAGCCAGACCATCACGAATTGTCCGGGGGTGAAGTCAAAATTCCTCTTGAAAACAAGCGTTTTGATGCCATCAGCTTCGGCGATGACTTTCTGAATTTCGTAAACGGTGGGGAGAGTCTCAGACAATTTAAAATTTTAAATTTAAAATTTTGACTAGGTATTTATTTGCAGGAGCGAGACGAGAGAATATTTTCATAGCTTTGAACTTACTGGATTCACGCTCCCCGATTTCTCGAGGACAAGTTTCGCCCCGAAGGGGCCACTTCGTGGCGCGAAGGACAATGGAGTGTGGGAGTGACAATTATTTTTTATGGGCGAGGCCGATGAGGGCGGAGACCTTTTTAATTTTTTTGCGCTCACAGAATTCCGTAATTTCGCGTGTGATTTGGGCAAAAATTTCTGGTCCATTTTTTGCCGCCGAACCGATGCCGATGAGGGTCGCGCCCGCTTCCAAAAATTCAATCGCGTCGCGTCCATTCGTCACGCCGCCGACACCGATGATCGGAATTTTCACTGCCTGGAAAATTTCGAAAATCGCTTTGACCGCGAGCGGGCGGATCGCCGGACCGGATAGTCCGCCGAATTTATTCGCCAGGATTGGCGTCGCAGTCTCGGTGTCGATGACCATGCCGGGACCGACTGTATTGATCGCCGTGATTGCGTCGGCGCCTGCGGCTTCGACTGACCGCGCAATTTCCGCGATACTCGCGACATTCGGTGAGAGCTTCACTGCGAGCGGAATTTTGCCAATCTGTTTTTTCACAATTTTCACAGCGGCTGCTGCATCTTTTAAATCGCAGGCGAAAGGTCGGCCAAATTCACTCGCGACATTCGGACACGAGATATTTAGCTCAATCAAATCTGGTTTCAGCTCCGCGACAGCTGCGGCGGTTTCTCCGAATTCTTTTAAATTGCTCGCGGCGATACTTGCGAAGAGCGGTTTTCCCGACAGCTTCCGGAAATTCGCGAATTCAACGCGCGCTTCCTCGATGCCGCCATGCGGCAGGCCGACGGCGTTGATGAGATTTCCACCGCCGAGATCGAGGACGGTTGGATTCGCATGACCGGGATGTTTGCGCAGCCAGACGGATTTCGATGTCACCGCACCCGCTCCATTTTTCGCGACGGTGGCGAGACTCGCGCCAGTCGTGCCCAAAATACCGCTCGCGAGGACAAGGGGATTTTCGAGCGAGATGCCGAGGAATTTTGTGGCGAGTTGCATCTTGCTGATTTTAGCAAGAATTTATTTTTTGGTTTTTCTTAACAGGAGTCTGATTGCATCGCCAGTCTCTTCTATCTTTTTGGCTCCATCAAAATATTTGTTAGTTCCAGATACCTGACTTCTTATTGTTTCTACTTGGGTGATTTCCGCAGGAGTCAATTTTTTCCCAAAAATACTTTTGAGAGTTTCTTCTGGATTTGGAAGTTTATCTTGCATAAATTGTGATTAAAATCAGTTAATACTTTACAAAAGAAAAGTCTTTTAGCAAGCTATTTGCGTGGAATGATGAACAAATTTATGCTACAATTCACCGATGTTAGATAAAAAAATTAACCACAAAAATTGATGTTTAATAATTTTGATAAATTTACGAAGGAAGCGAAACGCGCGCTCATCGTCGCCCAAGATCAGGCGCGGGCAGCGGGACTTTCTTATGTCGGGACCGAGCATATTTTGCTTGGAATTCTGACGCAGCCCGAATCACTCGGTGCTTCCGTCTTGCTCGGCTTCGGCGTGACTGCGGAAAATGTGAAATTGGTTTTGCAGACTGTCGGTCGCACGCCGACGAATCGCCCAGCGGATTCGACTGAGTCGGGTAGCCTCTCGGGCTTCGCGAAAAAAGTCATTGAAGACGCGATCCGGACGGCTTACCGTTTCAATCACGCCGCCGTCGGGACGGAGCATCTTCTGTACGCTTTGGTCAGTCAGGAAAATACCGCGGCGACAGTCATTCTCGAAAACATGAAAATCCGCGCGGCGGATGTGCGCAAGCAAATCGAAGAAATTTTCCGCGATGCGAGCGATGCGCAGTCGATTCCGAAAAATGTGCATCCGCTCGAAATTCTCTTTGGCTCGTTGCAGCAGGTGATTTCACGCCAGAACCAAAACCAAAATTTCGACGACGCCTACGCGCACAAAGATTCGCCGGAGGGCAACAACTTCGCGCCGCCACCGCAGTCGCCGCGCCAAAAATCCAAAACTCCCGCGCTCGATTATTTCACGACGGATCTGACCGCCGAGGCGCGTGCCGGGAAGCTCGATCCGGTCATCGGACGCGAGACTGAGATTTCACGCATGATTGCGATCTTGAATCGCAAAACGAAAAATAATCCGGTGCTGACCGGCGAGCCTGGTGTCGGTAAGACGGCTGTCGTCGAAGGTTTGGCGCGTGCCATCGTCGCGGAAAAAGTTCCGGCGTCGATGCTCGACCGCCGCGTCTTGATGATTTCGATGACTGCGCTTGTCGCGGGCACGAAGTATCGCGGCGAGTTCGAAGAGCGTTTCAAAAAAGTCATTGATGAGGCGACGAAATTTTCCGGCGAGGTCATTCTCTTCCTCGACGAATTGCACACGGTGATTGGCACGGGTGCAGCGGAAGGCTCGCTCGATGCGGCGAATATTCTGAAGCCCGCGCTCGCCCGCGGCAAAATCCAAGTCATCGGCGCGACGACACTCGACGAATTCCGCAAACATGTCGAGAATGACAAAGCCCTGGCGCGTAGATTTCAGCCGGTCAGCGTGCCGGAACCGAGCGAAGAGGATTCAGTCAAAATTCTCGAAGGTCTGCGCGAAAGTTTCGAGAAGCACCACAATTTGAAAATCGAAGATGCCGCGCTCGTCACTGCCGTCAAAATGTCCAAACGCTATGTGCCGGATCGTTTCCTCCCGGACAAAGCGATTGACCTCATCGACGAAGCGGCGAGTCTCAAAGGTGTCGCGCGTCGCGGTGATTCCCGTGAAATCAAAAAGCTGAAAGACGAACTCGCGAAATTAATTTCGCAAAAGGAGGCGGCTGTCTCGGGTCAAAATTACGAAGTCGCTGCGAATTTGCGTGCACGAGAGCTCCAAATCAAAAACGAAATCGAAGCGTCCAAGAACGCTGCTCCGATTGTCAAAAATGGCGAGTCACCGGTCGTGACGGCAGAGGATGTCGCGAAAGTCGTCGCGAGTGCGACGGGCGTGCCGGCGGGTGAATTGCTCGCGGAAGATGTCATTCGCCTGAAAGATCTCGAAAAAACTTTGGCGACTCGGATTATCGGTCAAAAAGTTGCCATCAAATCAGTCGCGCAGGCGGTGCGCCGCAGTCGCGTTGGGATCGCTGCGCCGAATCGTCCGATTGGTTCTTTCATTTTTCTCGGTCCGACGGGCGTCGGCAAAACCGAGCTGGTCAAAACTTTGGCGCGCGAAGTCTATGGTTCCGAAGACGCGTTGATCAAGATCGACATGTCGGAGTTTGCCGAACGGCATTCTTCGAGTCGCTTAGTCGGCGCGACGGCCGGCTATGTCGGTTACGAAGAGGGTGGAGAATTGACCGAAAAAGTCCGCCGCCGACCTTACTCCGTCGTCTTGTTCGACGAGGTCGAGAAGGCGCACCACGATTTCCAAAATCTGCTTTTGCAAATTCTCGAAGACGGTCACCTCACTGATGCGCGCGGTCGTCGGACTGATTTCCGCAACACGATTGTCGTGATGACCTCCAATATCGGTGCGGAGCGCATGACGACACAGGCGGGCAAAATCGGTTTTGCTGTCGGCTCGGAATTGCGTGACGCCAAGGCTGAATTCGAAGAAGTGAAGGCTGATGTTTTGAATAAATTGGAAGAGACCTTTCGCCCGGAATTCCTGAACCGTGTCGATAAGGTCGTTGTCTTCGAGCCGCTCACCTCCGCTGAAATCAAGGAGATCGTGAAGTTGCATCTCGCTGATCTCGAAAAAAGATTAGGCGAGCGCAAAATCAAAATCGAGCTCACGGTGCCGGCGCTCGATTACCTCGCGCAGAAATCTTACAATCCGAGATACGGTGCACGACCAGTGCGGCGCGCTATTACCGAGAAAATTGAAGACGAGCTGGCAGGCATGATCCTCGACGGCAAATTCAAAAATGGCGATACCGTCAAAGTTGATTTCAATAAAAAAGCCGCCGAGCTGACTTTCAAGAAGAAAGCCCGGGTTAGGGGTTAAAACTTATCGATGTTTCCACATTTTGGGCAGGCAACACTTCGTGTGTCGAAGGCGAAAAGTTCTGTGTTTGGGTTGTTCTTCATTTTAAAACCATAGCCGCAAACAGAACATCTATGAAAAGAAGGATTGATGAATAATTCGGAAAATTCTCCTGGGTTCTCGAGATAAACTACAGGAGTAGTGCTTGCTGCAGAAGAGTATAGAGATGTGGTTTCGCTGTTTGATATTGGCAAGTGCTTTTTCAGAAGCATTACAAACTCTTCGGGATCTTTCAATATGGTGTCGAGATCAAGTTTGTGTTTAATTATCTGAGGGGCTTGGTAATCTTTGGTGCTAATTTCTCGAACGGCTTTTTTAATTTCTTCGACTAGGCAATCTGCCATTTTTAAATTTGTGCAATCGTAAGGAATTGATCTGAAATTATGGACATCAAAGGGAAGTCTCTCTTCCTGATTAAAAATGTTTATTGTTGGTTTTCTTGCTATGTGTCTGATTGCCATTTCATACATTACATTTGGATTAAATCCAGTTAGGTCAATGATTGCTAAATCATCATACAAGATATGATCAACGACTTGAGTTGTTATTTTTCCAGGGGTAGATATTTGATCCGATCTTATAATCTCGTATTGCCCCTCAAGCGCAGGTTCGTAAATATATTCTTTGAATTGATCTACGCGCCTCCTTACAATTGATCCAATTTCGCCGATTGGGGTTATTAAAAAACATTTTTTCTTTCGAGTGTTTTCTTTTTCATTAGTCATAAGAGAGGTATGGTGTTAGGGTTTTAATTTTATAAGAGTAACAATGAAATTTATACATCAAGTTATTAAAGCTCCCAACTTTTTTCTGCACCAAGCTCGACTGTTCCGCCGAAAATTTTATTGCCAGCGCGTGTGACACTTTTCTCGATTTCCCGAGTGCGGTCGCCCGACTGGAATTCACCGAGGAAAGAATAAGTGTCGTCAAATTTTTGCGGCAGTTGGTATTTCAAGATCACCTCGCGGGAAAATTTCGGCTGGGTCGTGAGCGAGAACATGAAGTAAGTTTTGCCGACAGACTCGTGCACAGTCACGCTCTCGGCAGGCACGCCCTCGACTGAGATTAATTCACTGCCAGTCGGCACGAAAATTTTCACGAGGTCGATGTTCCTGCCGCGACCCATGATTTCTCTCAAATTATCCGAGAGTGGAATGCGGAATTCTTTCGCGAGGTTTGTAATCGTGCGCTCTGCTGCGTCGCTCCACGCATCTTTGCGCAAAATCGTGAGCTCGTCGGTCGCCGTCCCGTCGTCCGCGATGGTCGTCGTGTGCGAGATTTCATTCGCGGTGAAGCGGTCGGATTTATTGCCGGAGAGGGAAGTATTCACGACGAAAAGATAATCACCCTCAGTATTTTTAAGTTCATTCGCGAGTCCGGCGGCGCGAGCAAAATTCAAGAAATCTTCATTGCCGGAAGCAAACTGAATTTCTTTTTCCGCGGCGGCGTGCCACACGAGTGCGGCGAGATCACTTGGCGGAATTTTCGCGAGCTCGTTTTTCACTGCGGCGAGCACTTCGTCCAAAATAATTTTCGGATTGGCGGCACCGTCGATTTTCGTCTCGATCACGAGTGAGAGCAGGAGCGTGAGTTCTTCAGCCGAGATTTTGCGCGGATAGCGTTCGAGCTTGATCCCGCCGAAAGTTTGCACGAGCGTTTCCAAAAAACTCGCGTTGACCGCCGCGACGCCGTCGACCGAACCGAAGCCGGCCGCTTCAAAAAGTTTTTCCGCTGCCGCAGCCGAAGTCGGGAAGTCGGGGTGAAAATTCGCATCGCGCAAACCCCAGTTGCCGGTGATGAATTCAAATCCCTCGGGTGGGTCGAAGTGCTGCTTCATTTGTCCATCGATTTCGTACACATTTTTAATTTCGAATTTTTTTACGAAGCCGTTGTCCAAATCCAAAATTCCGACTGAGCCGATGAAGCCGCCCGTCGCGCGAATTTCTGTCGGATTTTGCAGCAAGATCAAATAGCGGCGGGGAACTTTTTCACCGAGCAGGGCAGGCAGTGTCGGGAGCGTATTCGCGAGCGGACGCGCGAGCTCCAAAAATAAATTCAATTCAGTGACGGCTTGCTGGACTTTCGCCGCGAGCTCGGTCGGGAGCACTCGCGTGTCGACGAGCTTGAGCAGCGCCGCCGCACTTTCGAGCTCACTCACGCCACCCAAAATTTGCGCAATTGGTGCCTCGAGCTGGCTCGCGAAACTTTCGACTGGTTCGCCAGCGTTGACCGCCTGTTGGCGAATTTGCCAATTCGAAAATGCGACTGTGAGCTCATTCGCTGCTTCCGCGAATTTTTCGCCGCCGCTTGCGAGCAATTTTCCAGCGGAGACGAGCCGACTGCCGGCTTGCACGCTTTCTGGCTGTGTCTCGAGAATCGCACCCGCGCCGCCCAGGACCATCAGATTTTTTTCTGCGTCACGCAGAACCGTGACAGCCTGCGCGAAACGATTTTGCGAAGCGGCGAAATCACCTGCTGCGAAACTTTGGCTCGCTGCGATGAGGTCGCCAATGCCGGAAAAGGCTGCGGTCACAGTGCGCTCGACCGTATTTTTGCCGCTGCCGAAGACACCGACGAAATTTAAAATAAAGACAAACACCAGTGCCACTGCGACGATTTTCAGTCGGCTGAAATTCATCCGGCGTGATTTTTCCGACGGCAGATAAATCGAACTGCCGGAGTTCATTTTCTTCGCGCGGGTGAAATCAAAACTGCGCTGCGCGCTCGGCAAACTTTGGCGGGCGCTGATTTTTTCCAGGCGCAAAACATTCGTGTGCATTTTTTCGGCACGCTGAACAACGAGCGGACGACTCGCCCGTTTTTTCAGGTCGATCAAGCGGCGGTGGGAATGCTTCATTGCGCGAAAGAGAAATCGATTTCAGCGCCGTCGCTTTCGAAATTCAGAGCGGCGAGCATGAAGCGAAAGGGCTGCAAAAATGGATTCACCGCTGTATCGAGTCGGGCGTAAAAAATATTGCCGCTCGCCGGCAGTTCGTCCGACAAGAATTTTTCTTCGCTCATGAAACGCGCGACCATTTTTTCGAGCGCGGCTTTTTCCGTTGCGAAAATCGCCAAGTTGTCGAGCTGCACGAAGCTCAAATCAGCTTGCGGGAAATGCAGTATCTCGATTTTTTGGCTGGCGAAAAATTCTTCCGTCGCGCCTGGCGCGCTGTCGCCGACTGCGAGCTCATGACCGGCTGTCGTGTCGGGGAGCTCGACAGTTTTTGCGCTCGCGGCAATTTTGCCGTTGGCAGTTTTCAATTTTTCAAACAGCGCGGTTTGGTCGCCGGTGAAAACTGCGACTGCGCCACCGGAAGTCGTGAGGCCGAGCGCGCTCGAACTCGCAAACAGTGGTACGAGTTCCAGCTCTGTGAAACCAGTCCCGAACCAAGTCTGTAAAAAATTCTTGATGGAGCTTTGGGTGATTACCGCGAGTGGAGAATTTTGCGCGGCGCTGGCGGTTAAAAAATTCTCAATTTGGCTGGCCAGGTTTTTGTTCGCGAAAAGGAGCTTGGTCTCTTCGCCCCACAAATTAAAAATTTCTTTGTCCAAATTTCCGACTGCCAAGAACGGCGCGGTCTTTACGGCGGAATTTTTCAAAATTAGTCGCGCTTCGATTTTCAATTTTCCACCGTCGACCGAAAACGCCGCGCCGCCGGCAGTCCAGAGATTGAGGAAGGGCACGGCAAACGCTTTTTGCAAACCGACGAAACGGCTCGCGAAAAATTCATTCAAAAATCGCGGCGAACAAAAAACGAAATTTTCGCGCGGATTGAATTTCGCGGCGACTGCGCGAAAGGCTTCCGAGCTCGCGACGCGTTTCTCCGGCGCGCTGATGGCGGTGACGATTTTTTGCAAAATCGTCGAGTCGGCGGCGAGGATCAAATTGCCGCGGGCAAAAGTGAAAACGAGCGGACGACTGCGCGGAAACGCGTAAATTTTCTGACCGAGAAAATTTTGCGAGGTGAGTGTCTCGCCTGCGGCGACTTCTCGCTCCAGAAGCGCGAGTGCCGCGTCGCGGTCAGCGACATCGAAAATCAGCGCGAAATTTTGCGGATCAAGCGTCGCGCCCAAAAAAGCGACGCCGATGTGATTTTGCGCGAGCGCGAGCAAGTCCGCGGGATGCGCCAAGCCGAGCGAGTCGAGTCCGGCGATTTCCGCGCGGACATCACTGCCAAAAATTTTCCCGATTGCTTGCGCATTTTCATCGAGCTGCAGCTCGCCAAAAAAAAGCGTTTCCTCTGCCGGCAAAATATCCGCGAGCGAATCTGGGCGGGCATATTTCTGCCAAAGAAAAAATCCGAGCAGCAGCAAAAGTCCGAGCGCGAAGAAGGTGAGCAAAATGCCGCCGACGAGCGTTCGATTTGAAGAGGTCTTTTTTTTCACGCAAGCAGGATTTTCTCTTTTTTGCGGGGAATTTTCAATTCGCGCCGAGTCGTGCCCGCGCCAAAATTTTGCCGCGCTCGACGCCCGGCTGGTCGGCGAAATTCACACCCAAAATTTGCGCGAGGAAATAAATTTCGAGCATCCAGAATTGTAAAAATTCGCCGAGCTCGGCTTCCTCAATTTGGGCGAAATCAAAAATCGCGAGTGGTCGTTTCTTCTCGGAGAGTGATTTCGTCGTCGCCAGAAATTCTGCCCGCAAAATTTCAGACAAATTCCGATTTTTCAAAAAACCAAATTCCGGTGGCGGATTCGGGATGCGAAAATCTTGCTTGAAATTCTGCGCGCCGACAAAAATATAAAATTTGTCCGCCGGACCATCGCGCCAGAGCTGTAGCTTCGAATGTTGGTCGAGTGCGCCGACTGCCGCGGCGGGCGTGATTCCGACTTGGGAATTTTTGCCGAGTGACTCGGCGAGGAGCTGCTCGAAAAATTTCGCGAGCGACTCAAGCGCATTCGCGTAGACACAAAAGACGGAAATGTTTTTACCCCGGCGAAATTCCGCCGCGTGGATTTGCGCGAATTCCAGGGTTTGTTTCGGATCGGCTTTCTGCGCGCCCACCAAAAGCTTCTGCAGATTCGCGCCGGCGAGTGCTGCCGGCAGGAGCCCGACCGGCGAAAAAATCGAGAAGCGCCCGCCGACCTTTGCTGGGATTGTAAATGTCACAATTTTTTCTTTAGTCGCGAGTGTACGCAAAAAGCCTTTCTCCGCGTCCGTCAAAAAGACAACTTGCTGTCGCCAATTTTTACCCAGGAGTTTCCGCACGATGAAAAAATTTGCGAGCGTCTCGAGCGTGTCGCCGGATTTCGAGACGACGAGGACGATTGTTTTCGGGAAATCGAGGCGCGCGAAAATTTTTGCCGCTGCGGTGGGATCGACATTTTCCAGGAAATAAAATTCGCGTTTGGATTTTCCCAAGGCGTCAACCAAAGTGCGTGCAGGCAACGAGCTGCCGCCGATGCCGATGACGAGAACTTGCTGCCATTTCTTATTTGCTGCGACGAATTTTGAAATTGCGCTGAAGTCGCTCTTCGGCAAATCGGAAAAGTCGGGCGGATTTTTTTTGAAGTCGGCGAGGATTTTTTGGTCGGACGATTTGGCGCGTACGACATTTTGGAAAATGATTTTCATAAAAATAGTTTAACGCGAGTCGAAGAGAGGTTAAAATCGCTAAGATGAAACTTTCTTCTCGAAATAGCGCGCTCGTTTTCCTGACTCTCAATTTCCTGCTGTTCGTCGCCAAGATTGCGGCGGGTTTGCTCTTCGGTTCGCTGGCGGTTTTGTCTGACGCTTTCAACTCCTTGGTCGACATCGCGACTTCGATTATGATTTTTTTCGCGGTCAAAATTGGTAGCCAGCCAGCGGATGAGGACCATCAATTCGGTCATTCGCGCGCTGAACCAATCGCGGCTTTCACGGTTTCGATTCTCACTTTTGTGCTGGCTTTCGAGGTCGTGCGTGAAGCAGTCGAGCGCATGATTTCCGGCGGTGCACCGGAGGTGAGCATCGTGCCGCTCATCGTGCTCGGCGGCGTGATTCTCACGAAGCTTGGTATGTTTTTACTCGCTCGTAAATTTCACGACAGTCCGGCGCTTGCGGCGGTTGCGGCCGATGCCAAGATGGATGTCGTGATTAGTTCGTTCGCCGTCGTCGGCGTGGCAGCGATTAATTTCGGTTTCCCGCAATTCGACACTTACGCTGCGCTCGCGATCGCCGCCTGGATTGCGTGGATTGGTTTCACGATTGCGCGCGATAATCTCGCCAAATTAATGGGGCGGTGTCCGGACGAGCCGAAGCTGCGTGAGATTCGTGCGAAATTAAACGAATTCAAACAGCAAAAAAAGATTCTCAGTTTCAGAAATTTACGAGCGCAGCTCATCGGTTCAGAAATCCAAATCGCCGTCGAAGTCACAGCTTCCAAAGATTTGCCACTCGCCAAAGTTCACGACCTCGAAGAGCTGATTCAAAAGAAATTGAAATCGGTCAAAAATGTGCGCGAAGTCTCGGTTCATGTTGAGCCGATTTGAAATGAATAACTTTTAGGTTCGACTTAGCTTGCAGAGAGTGACTTTTTCTAAGAAAATGAAGCCTTATAATTATAAAACTATGGAAAACAATTTGAATAAAGGGTCTACATCTGCAGGAAGTGTGTCAGGAATATTCAAAAAGATTCGGGAGATTCAAGATAAAGAAAAGCCCTTAGCTGAAACAGGGTTTGCAATTCGCGAACAAAAGCGAGAAGTAATTGCCGAGATTATGAGCCAAGTAGAAGCTACAATTACTGATTTGCAAGAAGAAATCCCACCAACAGGAGGATCGGTCGATTCGCTTAGACCGATTGCCAGTAAAATTGCAAACAAACTTTCAAGTCACTATGGCATTAATGCACAATATTCTGGCGAAGTATTGCTTTTGCTGCTTGATGAAATGAGGTGTAATGAGGATAAATTCAAACTCGTTGCAGAGAGACTGGCAAATGATATCTACAAGGACATTTTATCTACGTTAGCAGTCCCTTCTGTGTTAGAGGATGCTGCTGGTGAATAAATTTAGTCGCGCTTCAAGACAGCCAAGAAAGCTTCCTGTGGGATGCTCACTTTGCCAAATTGCTTCATTCTTTTTTTGCCCTTTTTCTGTTTGTCGAGCAATTTATTTTTGCGCGTGACATCTCCGCCGTAAAGTTTCGCGGTTACATCTTTGCGATAAGCAGAAAGAGTTTCACGGGCAATCACAGTCGCGCCGATGGCAGCCTGAATCGGAATCACGAAGTTCGCACGGGGAATAATATCCTTCAATTTTTTCACTAAATTCAAACCGACCGAGCGAGCTTCGCTTTTGTGCACGACGAAAGAAAGTGCATCGATTTTCTCGCCGCCGACCAGGACATCGAGCCGCGAAAGTTCGCCTGCGCGAAATTCCAAAAATTCATAACTCATGCTGGCGTAGCCGCTCGAGACATTTTTCAGCTTGTCGTAAAAATCCGTGACGATTGAGGCGAGCGGAATCTCGTATTCGACGAGTGCCCGTGTCGGATCGAGGAAGCTCAGATTTTTTTGTTGACCGCGGCGGGCAGTCGTGAGTTCGAGGATTCCACCGAGAAAATCTTTCGGCGTGACGATTTCGAGACGCACCCAGGGCTCGCGCAATTCCTCAAACATCTCCGGCAGTTCGCTCGGGTTGGCGAGCGGAATGATTTCCCCACTCGTACTTTTCAGCTCGTATTTCACGCTCGGGGCTGTGACGATCAAATCGAGATTGTATTCGCGCTCGAGGCGTTCCTGAATTATTTCCAGATGGAGTAGTCCGAGGAAGCCGACGCGGAAACCGAAACCGAGCGCAGTCGATCGTTCCGGCTCGTAGCTCAAGCTTGCATCGTTCAGGCTCAATTTCTCCAGCGCGTCGCGCAGCTCCGGATAATCGTCCGCATCATTCGCGAAAATTCCGGCGAAGACGAAGGGCGAAACTTTCTTATAGCCGGGGAGCGGTTCGGGATTCGTATTTTTGCCGCGCCACACTGTCTCGCCGACGCGCGCATCGCGGACTGATTTCAGTCCGGTCACGATGTAGCCGATTTCGCCTGCCTCGATTTTGTCAGTCGGAAAATATTTCGGTTTGAGACAGCCGACTTCGAGTGCCTCGAATTCTGCACCGGCGCGCAATAATTTCAGCCGGTCGCCTTTGCGAATCTCGCCGGAGAAATTGCGCACATAAATCACGACGCCGCGGTAGGCGTCGAAAATCGAATCAAAAATCAAAGCTTTCGCGTCGTCGCCTGCATCCAGATTGGTCGGCGGCGGAACGCGCTCGATGATTGCCGCTAAAACTTTTTCACAATTCGTCCCGTCTTTCGCGGAAATTTCGATTACTTCTTCGCGCGGAATCGAGAGGACATTCTCGATCTCAGTTTTAATTTTCTCCGCATCGGCGGCGGGGAGATCGATCTTATTCACGACTGGAATAATCGTGAGATCGGCTTCGAGCGCAGCGTAAACATTTGCCAGCGTCTGCGCCTCGATGCCCTGCGTCGCATCGACGACGAGCAGTGCGCCCTCGACGGCTTTCAAGCTGCGGCTGACTTCGTAAGCGAAGTCGGCGTGACCGGGCGTATCAATCAAATTCAGCTCGACTCCCTGCCATTCCATTTTGACCGGTTGCAATTTAATCGTGATGCCGCGCTCTTGTTCGAGCTCCATCGTGTCGAGATGTTGCGCGCGCATCTCGCGCTTCTCGACGGTATTCGTCAATTCCAAAAGTCGGTCGGCGAGCGTGGACTTGCCGTGGTCGATATGCGCGATGATGCAGAAATTGCGGATGTTTTTCACGCCGGGATTTTAGCGGAATTAAAAAAATATGGGATAATTTCCTCGTGGATTTTCTCCCGAAATATCGCGCCGAGATTGATTGTGCTTTGCTTGAGTTTTTTGCCAGGACAAAATTTCCTGAAAAAAAATTTGCGGCGGCGTTGCGACACGCCGTTTTACTCGGTGGCAAAAGGATTCGGCCGATACTCGGACTGCTCGCTTTCGAGAGCATCAAAAATTCCCAAACTAAAATCGCTCGCTCGAAAGTTATTCGGATTTTGCTTTCGCTCGAATTAATTCACGCCTTTTCCTTGGTGCACGATGATCTGCCCGCGATAGACGACGACACACTGCGGCGCGGGCGACCGACCGTTTGGTACAAATTCGGCGAGGCGAATGCCATCTTGGCGGGTGATGCGCTTGTTTTGCTCGCCTTCCAAAATCTCGCGGAAAATGCGCCGACTGAGTTGCTGCCGCAATTGACCCAAATTTTGGCACGGGCGAGCGGCGGCATGATTGTCGGACAATTCCGCGATCTCGACCTCAGCAAAAATAATTCGCTCGCCAACATTCTCAAAACGCATTCCGCCAAGACGGGCGAATTGATTTTTGCGGCAGTGCAGCTCGGCGCATTGCTCGCGTCCGCTGATTCCGCCCAGACGAAACTCTTGAAAAACTATGCCGCCAAACTCGGACTCGTTTTCCAGATCAAAGACGACTTGCTCGATGCGCTCGGTGATCCGAAAATTCTCGGCAAAAAAGTTGGTAAAGATGTCGGTAAAAAAGGTTTCGTCAAAATTCTTGGCATTCTGAAGTCGCAAAAAAAACTGGCGGAATTGACTCGGGCGGCGATTACAATTTCCCAAAAATTAAAAGCGCCGCGTCTTGCGCAGTTGGCGGAATTTGTTTTGAAGCGCGAGCAATAATTCGCTACACTTCCCGCGCCGATGTATTCGCGTTTTTCCAGCAATCACCGTCAGTCGAATCGTTTTCACGCGCTTTTTTACGCCGCGATCTTCTTTTTCGCGGTGATCGTCCTGAAGCTCGGGTGGCTCCAAATTATCCATGCGCACGATTACGAGACGCTCGCCGAGGAACAAAATTCGCGCGGCGTCGTGCTGCCGGCGAAGCGCGGTAATATTTACGCGAAGGATTATCGGACGGGTGAGCTTTTTCCGCTCGCGCAAAATTCGACGACCTATGTCGTTTTCGCTGATCCAATGTTGATCGCGAGCGGCACTGAATCAGCAGTCGCTGATCAGCTCCTGCCGTTTCTATACATTCCGCCTGATCCAGTCGAGTCAGCCAAAAAAGAAGTTGTCGTCACGCCGCCTCAGACAGTGGTTGTCCCCGCAGCAGCTGCGCCGACTGATCCGACCGCACTCGCCACCGATGCCGCCGTCGCGGCGACTACCGAGACAAATTCAGACGGAACTGTCCCGGTCGCTGCGTCCGACCTCACCACTTCGACCCCGACCTCACCGATTGTCCAGCCCACTGCGGTCACACCAAAACCAGTCGAAGTGCCGATTGATCCGCAAGTCGCTTTCAAAAATAAGTTAGTCGAGCAGCTCGCCACGAAAGATGTCGTCCGACGCGAGCTCGGTGAGATTACAGATGAGGAAATCAAAATCCTGACCGAGTCGCACATTCCGGGAGTCTCGCTCGTAGATAAGACGCTCATCCTTAATCCGACTTTGATTGATGATCCCAGTGATACTGCGACCAAGCTGGCGACGATCCTCGCGGCGAAGTACGATGAAATTTATCCGCTCATGATTCGCAAAAAAGTGCGCTATGTCAAATTGGCAACGCGTGTCGTGCCGGATGTGAAGGATAAAATCGAAGCACTGGGGATTCGCGGCGTGGGGACGATTCCAGAATATCGCCGCGTGTATCCCGAGGAAAATCTGGCGGCACAAGTCGTCGGCTTCCTCGATCATGACGAAGATGGTGAGTACGGCATCGAGGGTGCTTTTGACAAAATTCTACGCGGCAAAGATGGACTGCGGACGACTCAGGTTGATCCATTCAACCGCCAAATTACAGTCGGAGATATCGCAATCCAAAACGCTGTCGACGGCAATTCCGTCGTGCTCACGATTGATCGGGCGATTCAAAAAATGGCGGAAGAGGCGTTGGCGAAAGTCGTCAATCAGCAGCGCGCGGACGGCGGTCAGGTTATCGTGATGGATCCCAACACCGGGGCGGTACTGGCGTTGGCGCATTACCCAACCTTCAATCCCAACACTTACGGTGATGTTTATGTTTCGGAAGAATTGGTCAAAAAAGAAATTCCGAAAAAATGGGTGGACGAGGCGGGCAATGTCCATGACGACACTGAAGTGTGGTGGGAGACGACCAGAGGCGAGAAGGCTGTCAGTGAGTGGGGTACCGAGTTGATCGTCCGCAATGGTTTTCGTTATCAAGTTTTCAACGAATACCGCGATGGTGAAATCGTCGGCAAAATCATTTACAACAACCGGGTCGGTGAAGGTGCTTTCGGGATGAAGGCGGCGACCGATCCGTATGAGCCGGGTTCAGTTTTCAAATCAATCGTCATGGCAGCGGCGATCGATGCTGGTGAAGTGACACCCAATACGCGCTCGCCCTACAACGGTCCGGTAACGCTGGATGAAATTAATTACTTGACCGGAAAGCCAATCGTAATCAAAAACTCCCAAAATGCTTACCACGGGCAGGAGACCATGACGCAGGTTTTGGAGAATTCTTCCAATATCGGCATGACCTTTGTCGCGCAGACCTTGGGTGCCGCGACTTTTTACGATTACATCAAAAAGTTTGGCTTCGGTGAACGCTCCGAAATCGAATTCGACGGCGAAGATACCGGTCAGGTCGAGAATTATACCAAGTGGAGTAAATCCGAATTGGTCACCAAGGGCTTCGGTCAGGGTCTCACCGTCAATCTTTTTCAAATGGCGGCGGCTTACTCGGCACTCGCGAACGGCGGACTTTTGATGAAACCCTATGTCGTCGATGAGCAAATTTCATCCGACGGTCGCCGCATCAAAACCGAGCCGACGACGATTCGCCGTGTCATTAATCCGGAAACTTCGAAAACAACTACCGAGATGTTGGTGAGCTCAGTCAAAAATGGCTACGCGAAACCGGGTGGTGTGCCGGGTTACTTCGTCGCAGGCAAGACGGGTACGAGCCAGACTTATTTCAATGGGCGCGCTCTGACCGATGTCGGTACGACGATTGCGACTTTCGGCGGCTACGCGCCGGCGACCGATCCGAAATTTATCGTGCTCGTCAAAGTGGACCGTCCGCGTATCGAAGAATGGGGCACGACTTCGGCTGCGCCAGTTTTCCAAAAAGTGACCGAAGAGTTGCTCATGAATTATTTCGCGATCGCGCCGAACAACTGATTAGTCTTTGAGTCATTAAGTCGTTCAGTCGTTGGTTCGGAGGGCTATTGGGTCAGTTGGCTACTGGTTCGGATGGTCATTGGGTCAATGTGAAAATGATTCAATCATTCAATCATTGAATTTTTGGTTTAATGGAACTTTTTCTCACTTCGAATCAGAACTAGTCTTGAGATGAGCGTCGATGATTTGTCGCGCGAATTACAGGCGTGCCACGGCGAGTTCAGCGAGCTCGACTAGGCGATTGGAATAGCCCCATTCGTTGTCGTACCACGCGACGACTTTGACGAGATTGCCACCGACGACCATCGTATTCGCCGCGTCGACGATGGAGCTCGCTGGGTCGCCTTTGAAATCCATCGAGACGAGCGGACGCGTTTCGTATTCCAAAATCCCGGCGAGTTCGTTTTGGCTCGCTTTTTGCATCGCCGCATTAATTTCCTCCGCCGTCACAGGTCGGCGGAGCTCGGCGACGAAATCGACGATTGAAACAGTCGGGGTCGGGACGCGCAGAGAAATTCCAGTCAATTTACCTTTTAATTCTGGCAGCACTTCACCGACGGCTTTCGCTGCGCCGGTCGAAGTTGGGATAATCGAAAGTGCGGCGGCGCGCGCGCGGCGCGGATCTTTGTGCGGTGCGTCGATCAATCTTTGGTCGCTCGTGTAGGCGTGTGTCGTCGTCATCAAACCTTTCTCGATGCCGAAATTTTCCAACAAAACTTTCGCGACCGGTGCGAGACAATTTGTCGTGCAGCTCGCATTCGAAACAACTTGCATCGTCTTCGGATCGAATGAATTGCAGTTCACACCGCGGACGAAAGTGCCGTCCACATCTTTTCCCGGCGCGGAAATAATCACGCACTGCGCGCCTGCGTCGAGGTGTTTCGCGGCGCCCGCGCGGTCGCAGAAAAAGCCGGTTGATTCAATCACGACACTGACCCCGAGTTTTTTCCACGGAAGTTGCGCCGGATCCTTCTCGGCAAAAATTTTGATTTCCTTGCCGTTGATTTTCAAAAAATCTGCGCCGACCTCGACTTTGCCACCAAAACGACCGTAGACCGAATCGAATTCAAAAAGGTGCGCGAGCGTTTCAGCGGGGACGAGGTCATTGATCGCGACGATTTCGAGTGGTGAGTTCTTGGCGAAAGCGGCGCGCAAAGTTTGTCTTCCGATACGACCGAAGCCGTTGATGGCGATTTTCATTTCAAAAGATTAAAAGTGGGGCGAGTTTAACTTTTTTCAAAAAACTCGAAAAGCTCTAAAATTTGTTCACCAATTAACCCACCGAAATGTCCGACTGTATTTTTTGCGAAATTGCGGCGGGGCACAGTCCGGCAGCGGTCGAGTACGAGGACGAGCGCGTGATTGCGTTTGCCGATATCCAGCCAATCGCGCCGGTGCATATTCTGATTGCCACTAAAAAACACATTCCCTCAATCGCGAAACTCGCTTCCGAAGACGAATCATTAGTTGGTCATCTCGTGCTTGTCGCCAAAAAATTGGCGGAAAATCGCCAGCTCGAAGGCTACAAATTGATTTTCAATGTCGGTGAAAAGGGTGGTCAGGTCGTGCCACATCTCCACCTCCACTTGCTCGGCGGCTGGGAAGAAAAACCGGATTCGATTCCGGGCTGAATTCAATTTGCGATGAGGGAATGTGCAATGCTCGCGGTCTAGCCTTTATTCCGAAATCGATCTATTCACTTTTACACAACCATATTGAACAGATCCTTTTTCTGCTTGCCCTAAATACTCTTTTAACTGATCTGTATTCTCAATTTTGGGGCAAAACTCAACTGCTTGAGTTATCTCATGTCTTGAACCTTGGATCAGTTGCACCATCGATGTGCAAAACTGACCTTCCAGTCTTGGACATTGCTTTTCAGCGGGATAGGCACAAGTAAACACTTCTTGATCAAAAACACCTCTAACTAGTCTACCGCTCTCATCTCTCTCGCTATCCCATAACATACCACCGGGGCTGTATTGGTTCAATTCACCTACAATATCTCTTGCGCTAGTTAGCGCAAGATTATCTGCACGGTTAGTACCATGTCTTAAATATGGATAATGAAGCACTTTTTGGCGATCATAATAACTGCTTGATTCTCTAGTAAATTTATCAGGAGCTTTCGTTTCTGCTAGAACAGTTTTTGATTCTAAGTACATTTTAAGTGGGTTTAAAAATAAGATGGAATAATAATCAAATTAATATCATTAGTCAAACCTTCTGTTAAAGCAGAAAATCGTGGTTATCAATAAATCAGAGAAATCAAAGTTAAGCTTGATTTGCAAAAAATCAGTTTTTTTGTTAAAATAACAGCGTGAAAATAAAAACAAAAATCGGATTTTTGGCGCTCGTTTTTGTCTTTCTGGCGAGTCCGGTTTTCGCAGAATTATTTTCCGGCAGTGGTGTCGGTCCGACGGCAAGCTTCAGTGTGTCACCTTCGGTCGCCATCACTGGGAGCCCGATTGTTTTCGATGCGTCCGCTTCCCGCAATGCGATTGGCAGTACATCCGGCCTGCAGTTTCGCTGGGATTTCGAAGGCAATTATGCGTGGACGAGTTGGTCGAGCACTGCGAAAACGAAACACACTTTCACCGAGGCAAAAGATTACACGGCGCGTTTGCAGGTCAAAGATGCCGACGGCTTGGTCGACGAGACCGCATTCAAAGTCTTCGTCGGGATAAAATACATGAGCTCGTCGCCGGTGGCGCGGATTTATGTCGACCCGGCGAGTGGGGATACCACTACGAATTTTCATTTTCAAGTCTCCGTTTTTTCCAATATCGGTACGCCGACGGATCGGCTCGAAGTGCGGTGGGACTGGAATCACGACGGCACTTGGGATACGACTTGGTCCAAGGCTCGTGATTTTTTTCATGTTTTTCCTGACGCACTGAATCAAGAAGTTTGGCTCGAGGTGCGTGACGCAGATGGCTCAAGCTCGATTGAAAAAGGTATTTATGTCGAAGGCAAAGAGGACGACTCGATTCGCAATAAAGAAATCGGCTTGATTCACCTCTCAGAAGTTAGCGCGCCGCTCGCGAGCTTCACGACTTCGGCGACCTCGGTCGATCAAGGCGCGACTGTTTTGTTTGACGCGACGCCGTCAATTCGTGCAGCTGAATTTCGCTGGGATTTCGACGGCGATGGTCGTTTCGATAATTCCTGGAATGCAGCCAATCAAAAGGTGCAGCGCGTTTACAAAAATGTTGGCGTTTTTACGGCGACGCTAGAAGTGCGCAGTGCGGCAGGTGAGATCGACAAGACGACGCGGACGATTACCGTCATCGACCAATCGAATATTCTGCCGACAGCGAGTTTTACTTTGTACAATTCCACGAATCCTTCGCTCGGATTGGCACTGGCAATTTTGAACGACAAAGTTAAATTCACGGCGACCGTACGCGATGAGGATGGTATAGCGAGCAAAGCTCAGGTTCGCTGGGATTTCGACGGCGATGGTGCTTGGGACACGAATTTTTCTTCGACCAAAACTGCGACTTACCAATTCACCGCGACCGGCACGAAGTTTCCGCGACTCGAGGTGCGCGATGAGCTCGGTGCTCTCGCGACTGTGATTGGCCAGATCGAAATTGTGGCGAACACTGCGCCACGAGCGAATTTAAAAATTTCTCCGGCGAGTGGTGCGCCGGGCGCGACCTTCCGTTTCGATGCAGCTTCCTCGCGCGACGATCAGAGTGGTAAGACTAATCTGCAGTACCGTTTTGATTTTGATGGTGATGGAATTTTCGACACTAAGTTCAGTGGCACATCGGCGTATTCCAAAAAAATCGGACGCGCGGGCAATCTGACTGCGACAGTCGAAGTGCGCGATCGTGCCAATGCGACAGGACGGGCGAAGGCGACTTTTGCTGTCATCGTGCCGACGACGCCGATTGCGGGATTTGTCGTCGAGCCGCGTGTCGGCACCTTCGCGACTAATTTCGAATTCGATGCCTCGGCTTCGCGCGATCCGGCAGGTAGCAAATTGAGCTATCGTTGGGATCTGGATTACCGTGGCGAGAATGACATTGATTTTTCGTCAGGGTGGAGCACTAGTCCGATTTTTCGCTACCGATTTTCCACAGTTGGAGATTATTCGCTTCGGCTTGTCGTGCGCAATGCCGCCGGGCTGCAGGACGAGGTTTTCGGCAAAATCAAAATTCACGCAGAAAGTCTCTCGCTCCAATTTTTGCGTCAAAAGGGCATTATCTCGAATGAGGAAAATCCGGACGGACTGATCACGCGCGCCGAGCTGGCACAGATTATCGTGAAGGCGACCAAGATTTCCGCGCTCGCGCCACGCATCGCGCAGTTCACCGATGTTCCGGCGAGCGATGTGAATGCGCGCTACGCCGCGGCGGTGAGTGCCCGCGGTTGGATTTCGCCGCGCAATAATTTTGCGTGGCAGCCAAATGGTTCAGTCAATCGCGCTGAGGCGGCGAAGATCGTAATCGCGGCGCTGTATCCGCGTGTCGCGACTAAGAATAGTCTCATGTTTTTCGATGTGCCCGAATCAGCGTGGTACGCGCGTTTCGCTGAGACGGCGGCGGCTCAAAATTTGATTGCGACTGAGGATCACAGATTTAACCCAGCGCTACCGGTCACGCGCGCCGAGATTGCGCGTATGGTGGCAGTGCTGCTTGATCGCTATCCTGCGACGCGAATTTCCGCGCAATCATCCACCCCAGTCGCTCAAGAATTCTTCACCAAAATTCTCGCCAAGCTCGGTTTGGCTGATTGATTTAGCGTTCAGAAAATGTTAAAATAACCCGATAAAAATACCCAAAAATTGCAATTCAAAGTTCCCCAGAACGTGCAAATTGAAGACAAAATTTTGCCTTTCATGACGCTGCGCCAACTCATCATTTGCGGTGTGGGCGGCGGATTGACCTACCTCATTTACCTCGTGCTGGAATTTCAACCTTTCGCGATTTGGGCGCCACCAGTCTTGGTGCTCGGGCTACTGACAGTGGCGATTGCCTTCCTCAAAATTCAGGGCATTCCGTTCGTCCAATTTTTACTCCTGTTGCTTGAGCGTTATCTGAATCCGACGAAACGCGTCTGGACCAAATCTGTGGATGATGTTTTTCCGCAAAAATCTACGACCGCTAAATCGGCGGCTGCCGACAAGAATTCGCCACTAGTTAAGAAAAAATACTCTGCGGAAGAAATCGCGCGGCTCACGCAAGTGCTGGATACCAGCCAAAAAGTTTAATTTTTTTTTATGGATACTGTTCGCCAAAGTACACACAAAGATCCTGCTGGGAGCACGCAGCTCTATCTACGCATTGCTGAAATTCACGACGCCGTTGTTGTTTTGAAAAACGGCGGAATGCGCGCAGTCATCGAAGTCGAAAGTGTGAATGTCAATTTGAAATCGGAGGACGAGCAGACGGCGCTCGCCTTCGCTTACCAAAACTTTCTCAATTCGCTGGAGTTTCCGATTCAGATTGTGGTGCGTTCCAAGAAACTCGACATCTCGAATTATCTTGCGAAATTAAAAGACGCGGGCAAGAAACAAACCAACGAAGCCCTCAAGAGCCAAATTGGGGAGTATTCTGAATATGTGCGCCGACTGGTTGAGTTTGCCGACATTATGGAAAAAAGTTTTTATGTAATCGTGCCTTATAATCCGGCGAGTGCGATTTCGATGAATGTGCTGCAGAATTTTTGGAATTTTGTTCATCCGGCTGATACGAACAGTGCTTTTGAAAAGCGTAAAAAAGAATTTGCGACAATCAACAAAAAGCTTGAACAAAATGTCGAGCAGATTGAGGGTGGTCTCGCTAATTGTGGTCTCAAAACACGCCGTCTTCCGACTGCGGAACTGATTCAACTTTTTTACGGCATCTATAACCCGCTCACTGCGCGCAATGAAAAGGTCGAGAACCTAACGCAATTCGATTTGACCGACGCGCAGGCGGCGTAAAATTTTTCCGATTTCCTGCAGCGGAAAACCGATGACGGTCTCGGCTGCACCATCGATTTTTTGAACGAAATTTTTCGGCAGACTCTGAATCGCGTAACCCGCCGCAAAATTTTCAACCGGATTTTCCGCGACATATTTTTCGATTGCCGCATCTGAAATGTTGGTGAATTCAACCAAACTTTTTGCGTGACCGACGATTTCGCGTTCATCAGTTTTCACGCAAAAGCCGGAAATGACCGCATGTTGTTTGCCTGCGAGCGCGCGCAAAAATTCCGCAGCTTCTCGCTTGTCACGCGGTTTGCCCAAAATTTTTCCAGCCAGCTCGCCGAGCGTGTCGCCGCCGATGGTCACTGAATTTTTTTCAAAAACCGCACGCGCTTTTTCCGTCGCCAAAAATTCGGCGTTTGCCGTCGCGGATTTTTTCCGGTCGAGTCGTTCGTCGATTTCAGGAATTCTAATTTCAAAATCCGCCACTAGTTTGCGCAGCAGCTCGCTGCGCCGTGGGCTCGACGACGCGAGAATGATTTTCATATGCAGAGTGGGGAGAGCACGCGCAGTTCGCGCACGATTTTTTTCAATTCACGGACTGTGCGCTGGAGATCTTTGGCCGTAGTCGTTTTGCCGAGTGAAAAACGGATGCTGCCGTGCAGCCATTCGTGCGGAATTTTGAGCGCGCGTAGGACAGAGCTTGGCTCGAGACTGGCGGAGCTGCAGGCTGAGCCGCTCGACGCGCTGATGCCGACGAAGTCGAGCCGCAGCAAAATACTTTCACCCTCGATGCCAAAAAAAGAAATATTCGCATTGCCCGGCAGGCGATTCACGGCAGAGCCATTCAGCTGTGCTTGTGGAATTTCGCGCAAAACTTGCGCGACGAAATTAGCGCGTAATTTCGTGAGGCGTGCGGCTTCTTTCGCACGAATTTTTTCCGCTAATTTCAATGCCTCTGCCGCGCCGATGATGCCCGCGACATTTTCCGTGCCAGCGCGAATGCCGTTTTCCTGATGACCGCCCGAGATTTGCGGAATCAATTTCACGCCGTTTTTCACGAATAAAATCCCGACGCCTTTCGGTCCATAAAATTTGTGCGCGGAGAGTGAGAGCAGGTCGACCTTGAGATGGCGGACATCGAGCTCGAGTATTCCGCCGGCCTGCACGGCGTCAGTGTGCAGTCGAATTTCCGGTCGATTTTTTTCTAAAAATTTTCCAATTTCACGCACGGGCTGGAGCGTGCCGATTTCGTTATTCGCGAGCATGATCGAGATCAATTTCGTATTTTGGCGCAGTGCTGCCGTGACCGCAGCGACCTCCACAATTCCATTGTGTGCGACGGGAATTTTCGTCAGCTCAATACCGTTTTTCGCCAAAATTTCTGCTGTCCGCAAAACCGCCGGATGTTCGATTTCTGAAATAATTAAATGGTCACCCGGTTTTAAAACACCGCGCAGTGCGAGATTGTCCGACTCGCTGCCGCCACTCGTGAAAATAATTTCGCTTGGCTCGCAGTGCAAAATTTCCGCGACTTCTCGCCGTGCTTTTTCCACCGCATTTTTCGCTGTCTGACCCTGCGCGTGAATCGAGCCGGGATTCCCAAAATTTTCTGCCAAGAACGGCAGCATTTTTTTCAGCACTTCCGGAGCGAGCGGAGTCGTCGCGGCGTGGTCGAGGTAGATGGGTTGTTGAGTCATTGAGTCGTTAAGTCGTTAAGTCGTTAAGTCATTAAGTCACTGGGTTCGGAGGGTGATTGGTTAATTGGTTCGGAGGGTTGTGGGTCATTAGGTTCGGAGGGTCAATTGGTCATTAGTCATTGGTCAGTTGGTTGGGAATTTTTTTGCGGACAACTTTTTTGGCAAAAGCTGCAGCAACTCTTGTCTGAGTTGGCGTCAATTTTTTCCGCAAGCATTTTCGTGATTTTCTCGACGCAGCGACCGCAGCCGGTTCCGGCTTTCGTGCGTTTTTGAAATTCCGCGAAGGTGCGGTCACCGGCGCGCACTGCGAGCTCGAGCTCGCGTTCGCTCACGCCGAGGCACTCACAAATTATTTTTGCTGCTGGTTTTTTCGGTGTGCCTTTTTGTTCCAAATAATTTTCAATCGCCGCACGCAGTGCTTTGTCGCCGAGCACGGAGCAGTGAATTTTATTCGTCGGTAGACCGCCGAGTTTTTTCAAAATATCGTCGGGCGTGATTTTGAGCGCGTCCGTGATTGGCATGCCGCCTTTCGTGAGCACCATTTCCGACAGCATCGAGGTCGAGGCGAGTGCGCTCGCGCAGCCGAAAGTTTTCCAACGCAGGTCGATGATGCGGTCATCTTGCACCTTGATCCACATTTTCATCACATCGCCGCAGGCGGGCGAGCCGACCTCGCCGACACCGTCGGCGGCGAATTTTTCGCCTTCGGCTAAAAAATTCTGCGGATGCAAAAAGTGTTTTTTGACAGTTGCGGAATAGAGCCAGTCGTTCATTGGAATTAAATTAAATCGGTGATTTTAATCTTCGCCAGTTCGGCGTTGAGATTTTTTTGCACTTTCGCGAGACGGAGCACGATTTTACATTTAGCCGCATGCGCACAGCCGGCCGATTTTTTAGCTAGGCAGGCGTGTAGTGTGAGATTGTGCTCGACTGCCGCGAGTACATCTTGGAGTGAAATTTTTTCCGGACTTCGGGCGAGCGTGTAGCCGGAGCGCTGATTCGCAATCACGAGTTTCCCGGCGCGCAATTTCTGAAAAACATTGCGTAAAAAATAGAGCGATAATTTTTCTTCCCGGGCAATCGCGCCGACGCTCGCAGACGAGTGCTCGGCGCTCGCGAGATGGGTGAGCCCGAGGAGCGCGTATTCGGCAGCTTTGGAAAATTGCATCGCCGACAGCTTAACACTAATTTTGTATTAAACAAAGCATGGAGCATGAAACATGAAACATGAAGCATGAAGCACATAGCATGGAGCGGTTAGCTGTTAAGTCATTGGTCATTTAGTTCGGAGGGTCATTGGTCAGTTGGTCAATAAACCGAATTTAGAAACATTGGAACATGGAACACGAAGTATTGAGCGTTGAGCGCGGAGAGAATTTTCGAATTTTCAAGGCTCTAAATTTCCAAGTTTCCGAGGGGTAATTTTCTAATTTTTAAATAAATCTCAATTTCTAATTTTTAAAAATTTGGATTTAGACCTTATTTATAAAATTAAAAATTGTAAAAATTTAAAAATTTGTAGACTCCCGCAAGTTCACGCCGCTAAATCTCCCCAACCCTGCCTACAGGCAGGCCCTCTTTACAAAAGAGGCGCTTTTCAAGCGCTCTCTGTGTTTCATGCTCCATTTCAAGTTCCATGCAAAGGTCTTGCTTTTTGATTTAGCCCGTAATAAAATTATCTCCTTTTTTGTCAACTCGGCTTCGCGGCTTGAAAATGCGAATTCGCGCGACTGACCCAAAAAAGTTTTCCGAAGACTTGCATTCTTGTATAAATCATTTACTCTTTATCTCCCACTCACAATTCATCCAAAAATTTAACCCACCCAAAAATGGAGCTCAAATCTTTCTTCGGTTCTCGCACCCGCGTGAAATTGATGGGACTTTTTTTGATGCACCCCAAAAACGAATTTTTCATTCGTGAGATTACGCGCAAGCTTTCCGAGCAAATTAACTCGGTGCGCCGTGAGCTTAATAATCTCAAAAAGGTGGGGATGCTGCGGACATCTTCGAAAAACCGCAAAAAGTACTATTACATCAACGAAAATTTTGCTTTGCTCGAAGAATTCAAAAACATCTTCGTCAAAGTCGCGAATCCGCAGGATGAAATTATCAAAGCCGTGAGTGCGCTCGGGAAAATCGATTTCCTACTTTTCTCGGGTCAATTTGTCGGCGTGAAGGGCGAGGTCGACATGCTCATCGTCGGCGAGATCGACAAAGAAGGTCTGAAGAAATATCTCGAAGAAGAGCTGGCGGCTGCCAAAATCAAATTTACCGTGATGTCGCGCGCGGATTTCCTTTACCGTCTCGACTGCAAGGACAAATTCGTACTCGACTTGCTGACCAAAGAGGAGAAAAATGTGCCAATCAACAATCTCAAGAAATATATCGATGTTCGGATTAAGGCTCGAAATTAGTTTGCAAAAGCCTCGCTGACTGCTAAAATCACGCGGCTATTTTTCCATTTAATATGAATCAACAATTACTCGCTCATGTCGCTGCCAAGAGTCTGCGTGCCAAAATGCCCGAGCTGGCTGCGGGGATGACTGTGAAGGTCTCACAAAAGATTCGTGAAGGCGAGAAGGAACGCGTCCAAAATTTCGAAGGACTTGTGATCGCGACCAACGGCGGCAAAGGTATCGCTGCGACATTCACTGTCCGCAAAATTTTTGACGGCATCGGTGTCGAGAAAGTTTTCCCATTGCACAGCAAAAATGTCGTCAAAATTGAAATTATCAAAAAAGCCAAAGTCCGCCGCAGCAAGCTTTATTACGCGCGTGATTTGCGCGGTAAAGCAGCGCGCATGACTGAAACTTATGTCAATGAAAATGTTTACGACGAAGAAGCGGACAAAAAAGTCGCAGCGGAATTGAAGAAAAAAGAGGAGGCGGCTGCCGCGAAAGTGGAGGCTGAGAAAGCCGCAGCAGCAGCTCCGCAGGTTGAGTCCGAAGTTCCGGCAGCAGCTGAAGCCGAGCCGAAAAAAGAGCAAGCTTAATTTAACTTTAAGTTAATTCAAAAGAGCCGCTTCGTTTGAGCGGCTTTTTTCGTGTACTCAGCCTTCGGCGAGCGCGTCTGCGCCGCCGATGATTTCCAAAATCTCGGTCGTGATCGAAGCCTGGCGCGCTTTATTCATTTCGAGCGTGAGCGTGTCAATCAATTCGCCGGCATTTTCACTCGCTGATTTCATCGCGACCATGCGTGCGGATTGTTCACTCGCATTGGATTCGAGGAGCGCCTGATAGACGATGGTCTCGAGGAAGCGCGGAAGCAAGCGCTCGAAAACTGCTGTGCCGCTCGGCTCAAAAACATATTCAATCTGCGCCGCCACTTTCGTTTCCGCGTCAGCCACCGGAGGAGTGAAGGGCAGCAAAGTTCGCTCCACGATGCGCTGCTGCATCGTATTCACGAAATGGTTGTAGACGAGGCGCACTTCGTCGAATTCGCCATCCAGGAATCCTTGCACGACGAGTCGTGTAATCGGGGCGGTTTTCACGAATTCGGGTTTGTCTGACAGTCCTTCGAATTCCGCGACGACACTCCCGCCGACATGTTTGAAAAATTGCAGACCTTTGCGTCCGACGCAGAGAACCGCTTTTTCCTCAGTCTCGCCGAGTTGTTTTGTGTTGAGGTAGCGGATGATATTCGAATTAAACGCGCCGCAGAGTCCGCGGTCACCCGTGAAAAGCAGGAAAAGAATTTTCTTCGGATTCTCACGGCGCAAAAAATAAGGGTGCTCGAGATTGCCTTTCGAGCGCGCGACGAGTCCTTCGATCAGGCGTGCGAGTTCGTCGGCGTACGGTCGTCCGGCGAGCGCGGCGTCTTGCGCCTTTTTCATTTTGGACGCAGAAACCATCTCCATCGCCCGCGTGATTTTTTGCGTGGAATTAATTGATTTCAGACGGCGGCGGAGGTCGAGCAAACTCATTTAGTGCCTAGTTTTTAGCTATTAGAAATTATTCAGTCCAGCCTTTTTTGAAATCTTCAATCGCGGCGCGCAAATCTTTCTCGGTCTGTTCCTCGATTTTGCCGCTCGTGGCGATTTCCTTTTCGATTTTCGCGTAATTGGTTTGCATGAACTCGCCGAAATCTTTTTCGAATTTCGAAATTTTTTCGACGGGCACTTCGTCGAGATAGCCCGCATTGGTCGCGAAAATAATTTCAATCTGGTTCACGACGGAGAGCGGGGAATACTGACCTTGTTTCAAAATTTCGACGATACGACGACCGCGTTCGATTTGTCTCTTCGTCGCGGCATCGAGATCGGAGCCGATCTGGGAAAACGCTTCCAGCTCACGGAATTGCGCGAGCGAGAGACGCAGATTGCCCGAAACCTTTTTCATCGCTTTCGTCTGGGCGGCGCCACCGACGCGGCTGACCGAGAGACCGGCATTGACGGCTGGGCGAATGCCTTTGTAAAAAAGATCCGATTCGAGGTAAATCTGACCGTCCGTAATCGAAATCACATTCGTCGGAATATACGCTGAAACATCGTTTGCTTGGGTCTCGATGATTGGCAGAGCCGTGATCGAGCCACCACCGAGTTTGTCGCTCAGGCGCACCGCGCGTTCGAGCAGGCGGGAATGCAGATAAAAAATATCTCCCGGATAAGCTTCGCGTCCCGGCGGGCGGCGCAGGAGCAGAGAAATTTGGCGGTAAGCTGCGGCGTGCTTCGAGAGATCATCGTAAACAATCAAAACATCTTTGCCCGCATTCATAAATTCTTCCGCCATCGTGACGCCGGCGAATGGTGCGAGAAATTGCTGGGCAGCCGGATCACTCGCATTCGCGGCGACGACAGTCGTGTAATTCATCGCGCCAAATTCATCTAATTTCGCGACAATCTTCGCGACGGTCGAAGCTTTTTGACCGATGGCGACATAGAAACACAAACAATTTTTACCTTTCTGATTGATAATCGTGTCGATGGCAATCGCGGTTTTGCCAGTTTGGCGGTCGCCGATGATGAGCTCGCGTTGACCGCGTCCGACTGGAATCATCGAGTCAATCGCTTTGATGCCAGTCTGCAGTGGCGTATCGACTCCTTGGCGCTCAATAATGCCAGGCGCTTTCACTTCGACGAGGCGGGTTTTCTTCGTCGCGATTTTGCCTTTGCCGTCGATTGGCAGACCGAGCGTATTCACGACGCGTCCGATCAGTGCTTCGCCGACGGGGACCTCCATAATTTTCCCAGTCGTTTTCACTTCGTCGCCTTCCTTCAATTCTGGATTTTCTTCGAGCAACATCACACCGACGGTGTCTTCTTCGAGGTTCAGCACGACGCCGGTTTTGCCGCCGGGGAATTCCAAAATTTCCGCCATCGCCGCGCCGGATAGTCCGCTCACTTTCGTGATGCCGTCGCCGACTTCGATGACGGTGCCGAGATTGGATTTCTCAGTTGTCGCTTTAAAATCCTTAATTTGCTGAGCGAGAGCAGATGAGATTTCTGAGGCGGAGAGTTTCATTGTATTAAGGATTAAGTTTGTAAGAAGTAAGGACTAAGAACTAAGAAGTATTTAGTTCAGAGCTTTTTGCAGTCGGCTCAGTTTCCCTGTGAGCGAGAGATCGATGAGCTCGTCGCCGAGGAGGATTTTCACGCCGCCCAGGATTTGGGCATTCACGCGCGGTTCGACCGCGATTTCGCGTCCGGTCATTTTGCGCAGTGCGGCGGCGAGTCCGCGCAGTTCTTTTTCGTCGAGGACGCGCGCGCTTTCGATGAGCGCCGTCGCGACGCCGCCCGATTCATTTAGCACGGCACGGAAGCTCTCAGCGATGCCAGCGATTTCAGACATGCGCCCATGATGGACGACGAGTTTCAAAAAATTTTCAAACTTTTCGCCGGCTTTGCCGAAAACCTTAGTAACAACTTTTTCTTTTTCCACTGTCGCGATGCGGGAATTCGCGAAGAAATTCTGGGCCGTTTTTTCACTCAAAACTTCCGCCGCGAGATCGAGATTCTCAGCAGTTTCTTTCAATTCTGCGACCGAAACTTTCTCGCCGAGCGCGAGCGCCAGTGCGCGGGCGTAACGGAGAGAAGTTTTGCTCATTTGAGGGTGGAGATTTCGGTAATCGCATCGGCGACGAATTTCGACTGGTCTTTCGCATCAATCGTGCGCTGCAAAAGTTTCTCGGTGGCGAGGATTACGATTTTTGCGACTTCATTTTGAATCTGACGCGCGGCGTCGTCGCGTTCTTTCGCGATGACGGCACGACCTTCCTCGACGATTTTGCCGACTTTCGACTTGGCGGTCTCGACCAATTCATTCGCCTGAGTAGTGGCGGCTTCTTTCGAGGCGGCGATGATCTCACTCGCTTTTTGCTGCGCTTTTTTGAATTCCTTTTGCGTGAGTTCTTCGACGCGCGCGAGCTTATCTTCGACGAGTTGCGCGTGTTCTTCGGCTTTGGCGATGCGCTCCTTGCGCTCGTCAAGTAATTTCAAAACCGGCTTGTAAACCAAAAATGTGAGAATCGCGAGGAGAACAAAAAAATTCACCGCCTGCGCGAGCATCACTGCCGGATCGATTCCGAGGCTCGAAAGAATTTCCATAATAATGATTTAAACGTTCGAAATGCTCTAATTGTTCTAGATGTTCGATTGTCCGCTGCGGCGGACTTGTTCTAGTTGTTCGAAATGTTCTAAGTGTTCAATCACTCGCTGCGCTCGTTTGTTCTAAATGTCGCATAAATCACACATTTAGAACAATTCGAACAAACGCAGTGATCGAACATCTCGAGCAGGAGACTAGACGAATTTCAAAATGAGCGCGACGACGAGCGCGTAAATCGCGACCGCTTCGGCAAACGCAATCGCGAGAATCATCGCAGCTTGCACTTTACCGGCAGCTTCTGGATTGCGACCGATGGCTTCGACACCTTTCGAGCCGATCATTCCGATGGCGAGTGAAGGCATGACCGCGCCGATGGCGATCGTTCCAGCGACCGAGAGAAGTTTGATGGTTTCGGTATCCATTTTGAGGGGGTTAAAAATTAATTCCGTGAGATTTTAGCGAAACGCGCGCGCGAGGCAAGTATTCTGAATAATTTTAGTGTGCTGCACTCGCCATTTTGAAGAAAACCAAAGTTAAAACTGAAAAAACGAGGGCTTGAATCAGTCCGACGAAAATCTCCAAACCGTAAAATGGCATTGGCACGACGAAAGGTGCGAGCGAGATAATGACCGCAAGCAGCACTTCGCCAGCGAAGATATTGCCGAAGAGTCGAAATGAAAAGGAAATCATTTTCGAAAATTCCGAGACGATTTCCAGGATGCCGACGAAGAAGTGTATCGGATTCGAAAAGTTAAAAAACTTTTTGAAATAACCGCCGCCGAGTGAGGCGATGCCCATCACTTGGACGAGGATGACCGCGACGAAGGCGAGGGCGAGCGTGAAGCTGAGGTCAGCTGTGCCTGCGCGAAAAATCGGTACGAAGACAGCATGGTGCTCGGCAGATTCAGCGTGTGCTCCTTCCTCCACGGTTTCGTTTTCAGCGATTACTTCAGTGCTCTCAGAGAGGCTGACCACATCGGGCGCGACCAAGCTTTCGCCGCTAAGCTCTTCATTTTGGGCGAGTGGTGCTTCAGGGATTGCCGATTCTTCCGTAGTTTTTTCTTCTTCGAAGAAACCAATCGAACCGACGCCGGGTAGCAGTCCGGCCCAATTATTCAAAAGCACGAAGAGGAAAATAGTGAAGACAATCGGGAAAAACTGACGCGCTTGTTTGAAATTATTCGTCACACTCTCAGCGAGATCGTGAAAACTCTCAATCGCCAGCTCAATGACATTTTGTACGCCGGCGGGACTGCGCTTCAAGCGCGCGCGAAAAACCACAGCGAAAATTCCGACCAAGACGAGGACGACCCAAGTCGTGAGCAGCGAATTCGTGACCGGCAGTGGGCCGAGGTCGAAGATTTTTTCGGCAGTGAGAGAAACATGCATTTTAGTTGGTAGTTTGTAGCCCCGAAGGGGTCCCTTTGGGATTAATAGTTTTTAGTCGTTTTTTTATCGTCCCGCGCGATAGCTTGCAAAGGCTGCACAATTTTCCATACAAGCAGGATTGAAGAGATGAATCCGAGAGCGAGCCCAATCCAGAAAAAAAATTTCGTCCCGTATTTTTCATCGAGCCAATGGCCACCGAAGACGCACAAGATCGTGGTCGTCGCGACGGAGAAGCCGAGCTGTAGACTCATTCCTACGACTACTTTCAGCGGCAGCATTTCAGATTTAGCCATGCGAAGCGCGAGGAGTTTAGTTTCGAAAATTCTAACGGTCAACATTTTTCTTCACATAAAAGACTGCAAAAATAGCTTTTTTAAAATCACAAAATTTTATCGTCAAGCGAAAATACTATTTTTAAGGCACTTCGTTAAACGCCTTTAAAAAGCCCTATTTTTTCAGATTGAACAAATTTTGAATTCAGGAAAATGCTTTCGAGCTCAGCCTTTTCACGGCTGGGCGTTGCCGTGCGCAAAAAAGAGTTTTAGGATTTTGCCAATTTAACCCCTATCAAATGGCTACCAAAGCCCTCACTCAGGCGCAGGTCATTGCGCTCGTCGCAGAAAAAGCGGGAATCTCCAAAAAGGAAGGTAAAGTCGTCCTCGAGACACTTCAGGCTGCTCTCGTCAAAAACGATAAAGTTGCCACTCCATTTGGAATCTTCTCGAAAAAGGTCAAACCGGCTCGCCCGGCTCGCAAAGGCACCAACCCTTTCACCGGAGAGGAAATGATGTTCAAAGCGAAACCGAAACAGACAGTCCTCAAATATCGTCCGAACAAAGCGACGAAAGACGCGCTTAACTAAAAATAGTTTTTCAATCAAATTAAAAGCCCTGCCATTCCCTTGGGATTCCGGTGGGGCTTTTTTGTGAGTAATTTCCAATTACGCGAATCTCGAAATTAATCTTCGGTTTGAGTTGCGCAAAATTTTCAAATTTTCAAGTCTCGTAATTTTTAATTTTTTTATCCATGTTATTTTTAACCCCGGAATTAATTCCGGGGTTAGGAGTGCTGGCGCTGGAAATTCCAGTGTTTTGATTTTTGAGCTTTGAGCCTTGATGCACACCTGTCGTTAACCCACCACTTAAGTGGTGGGTTAACTCTGAGTTGGGACTTAAGTTTTATTTGAAAATTCCCTGTTCCCAAGTTACGAGATTTGGGTTGTCTGGGTTTTAATGTTTGGGCATGATTTTGTAGCTCGCACTGTATTTCTCATTGATTGTCGTCTCACCATTTTTCGCGACTTCGCGCGTCCAAAACATGCGCAGTCCGGCGAGGCGCAGATTCGTCACTGGATCGCCATTCGGATAAAAAGGTCCGGCGAGCTTCACGGCGCGACCATCACTCGTGCCGAAAAAATTCACGCGCAGGCTGGTGCCGTCGATGGCAGTTTGTATCAGGATTGGTGCGCCGGTGTCATTCAAAAATTTCAAATCGGCGGAGCCGGGATAAATCGTCGCGTCGAGCCCGGGTGGATCGTAGTAGCTCACTTTCATCGAGTGCGGTTTTTGGTCGGTGATTGGCACGCCGGCAGACAACGCCGTGCGGAAAAAAGTCGTCGAAACCTGACAGACTCCGCCGCCGACTTCCGGAATGATGTCGCCTTCTTTGATGACGAGCTCTTGGCGGTAGCCATTCGCGAGCGTCACCGGACCGAGTGCACCGACGAAAGAAAACTCTGCGCCCGGCTCGATAATTTTGCCGTTCAGCCGTCCGGCGGCGACGCGGATATTGTGCTGGCGATTCGTCGGCGAGCCGGCGTAATTCGTCACATCTTCACCGATGAGCTCGCGGATGCCGACATTTTTCAAATCTTCCGCGACTTTCACCGGCGCAGGCAAAACCCGAAACGGAATTAGGAGCTCGCGCTGGCCGTCGGCGATCGCTGCCAAAAGCTCTGTAAATAAAGCGTCACCGTCGATAGCGCGACCATTTTGCGCGATGCCGTCGAAAGCGACTGCGCCGTCGAGATTGCGCGTGATGGTGACATCGCGCGGCAACTCGCCGAGCAAAGGATTAAGCTCGTCTGTGATGAATTTGGTCACGAGTTCTTTCTTCAAAAAAATACTGTCGCTGTCGAAACCAAACCACGCGATGCGGTCGGCGAGATTGAGCTCGAAGCGCTCGTATTCGGTTTTTTTCAAAACCATTTTTTCACTGACAATTTTAGTGAGGCGCTCGCGAAAGGGCTCGAGTTCGCTTGCGAAAACTTTTGGCTCGATTGGCTCGTTCGCAATCACGACTTTCGCGCTCGAAAATTTCCCGGCGTTTTTTTGCACTGCGTCCACGATCTTGGTGAAATCTGTTTTGCGCCCACTTTTTTCCGGCAAAATCTCGAGTGTGCCAGTAGCATTCAAAAAAACTCGCGCGTCGGTCGCGCTGTATTCGAGCTCCGGGAAGTGCGTGAGCAAAACGCGGCGCAGCCTTTTGGCATTCAGACTCGTCGGTAGCGCGACTTCGCTGAAATTAAAAATCTCATTTTTCAAAACACCGACCTGCGTCGCGACGGAGAATCTCAAATCAAATTCCGCCGGTAAAATTTCGGCTGTCTGACCGGTAAATTCGAAAACGAGCGGTCGCAGTGTGTAATTTCCTGCGCGTGTTTCGAGCTCGCTGATGGCCTCGTCCGCCGTGACGAGCGAATACTCCGCGTCTGCGATGCGAATCCCGAAAGGCAGGCGCTCGACGAATTGATTGCGCACGGTGAAATAACCGACTTCCAGAAGGAGAAAAATGCCAAAAATCGCAAAGAACGGGAGAAAATTCTGAATTTCCCGTTTTTTGCTTGGACGCATTTTCTTCAGCAGTTTTTTCAACGAATAAACTTTGTACTCAGTAATTTTAGCAAATTTCTTCGCTGTCATTTTTTAGCTTTTTAATTTTTGTCTGAATCACTCTCATCAGAGTTAACCCCCGAGATATCTCGGGGGTTAACGGCTTCTATGGAAAATTTTCGCCAGATCTTTTTTGGCAACTGGTTTCGCTTTGAATTGCAGCGAAGTTTCAATTACAAAATCCTCCCTAACCCTGCCTACCGGCAGGCAGGCCTCCTTTGCGAAAGGAGGGAATTACAAAAGAGCAGTTTTAAAAGCCCCCCTTTGTAAAGAGGGGTTGGGGAGATTTTTATAGCTTAAATTTTGAAATTATTTGTAAATTTTTTAGCAAATCTCGCCGCCGCCGAGGCAAACATTTCCGCGGAAGAAGGCGACGGTCTGACCGGGCGTGATGGCGCGCACCGGTTCGTCGAATTCGAAAATTGCCCGTGTTTTTAGCAGCGTGATGCGGCCGGGTTCGGCGGGCGCACGATAACGAATTTGTGCGAGAATTTTCGCGCCATTTTTCGGTGGTGCGCCGACCCAGCTCAATTTTTTCGCGGTTAATTTTCGCGCAAAAAGTTCGCGGTCGGGGGCGACGATGAGTTCATTTTTCGCAAAATCAAAACCCGCGACGAAAAACGGCTCGGGCATACCGCCGAGCTCGACGCCGCGGCGTTGACCGAGCGTGTAAAGCGGTAGTCCATGATGTTCGCCGACGCTTGTGCCGTCGGTCGTCCGGATTTTGCCTGGACGAAAAATTTTCTTCGGCAGATTTTGCTGCAAAAAATCGCTGACTTCCATGCCTTCCAGGAAGCAGATTCCGGCGCTTTCCTTCTTCTCCGCAAAATTGCGGAAGCCTATTTTTACAGCCATTTTCTTGACTTCAGTTTTCTTCAAATTGCCGAGCGGGAAAATCACTTGCTTTAATTTTTCTTCCGTCAGGCGACAGAGGAAGTACGACTGGTCTTTCGTCGCGTCGCGACCGCGCAAAAGTTTATTTTTTTCAATGCGCGCGTAGTGTCCGGTCGCCAACTTCTCACAGCCGAGTTCGCGCATTTTGGTCATTAATTTTCCAAATTTAATTTGGGGATTGCAGACGACGCAGGGATTTGGCGTGCGATTTCGCGCATAATTGCGCAGGAAATCGGCGACGACTTGCTGCTCGAATTCAGCCCGAAAATTCAAAACATAGAAGGGGATTGCGAGCTTCGCGGCGACTTCGCGCGCGGCGGCGACGGAATTTGCTTGGTTTGGGTTAACCCCCGAGTTAACTCGGGGGTTAACTTTACTAAAAAGATCGAGATGGACGGCAATCAGCTCGTGTCCCGCTTTTTGCAAAAGCGCGGCTGAGACGGCCGAGTCCACTCCTCCCGAGATGGCGAGCAGGATTTTCATTGCAAATTATTCGACACGCTCAATCGCTGCGCCGAGATTCTGCAATTTCTCGGCAAAATTTTCGTAGCCGCGGTCGATGTATTCCACATTCGTAATCTCCGAAATGCCTTTCGCGGAGAGTGCGGCGAGGACCATCGCTGCACCGGCGCGCAGGTCGCAGCTCGCGATTTTCGCGCCACGCAATTTGTCACCGCCGAAGACGACGGCTTGGTGCGGATTGAAAACCTCGACGCGCGCGCCCATTTTTTCCAGCTCAAAAAGATAATTCAGCCGACCCTCGAAGAGCGTTTCAAAAATTCTCGACTTGCCTTGCGCCTGAGTCAAGAGCACGCCGAAGGGCGCCTGCAAATCAGTCGGAAAGCCTGGAAAAACAGCCGTTTTGATCTCGATTGGATTAAATTTCTTAGTCGGTTTGATTTCCAAAAAATTTGGTCCGACAAAAAAATTCGCGCCAACTTCCTGGAGCTTCTGGAAAAAGGAATCGAGCTGTTTCGGTACGACGCTTTCGATCCTGACATGTCCGCCAGTCAGCAGCCCGGCGAGCGCGAAAGTGCCCGCTTCGAGATAATCCGGAGTCACGGTATGTGTCGCGCTGCCTAGCTTCGGCGTACCCGAGATTTTCAAAGTGTGGCTGCCGACGCCCGTGATTTTCACGCCCAATTTTTTCAAAAATTCGCAGACATCGACGACATGCGGCTCGTAGGCCGCCATGCGAATTTTCGTTTCTTCGGGTGAAAGCGCGGCTGCCATCAAGGCATTTTCCGTCGCCGTCACGGACATTTCCGGCAGATTGAACGCGGTGGGTTTAATCCCATTTTTCGCTTCGAATTTCAAAACATTGTCCGTCGAACTATTACGACAGCCCAGTTTTTCGAGCGCGAAAGCGTGGGCGTGGATCGAGCGTTTGCCGATGACGCAGCCGCCCGGGAAAGCGATTTCCGCCTTGCCGGCGCGCGCGAGGAGCGGACCGAGCAGCAAGATCGAAGCGCGCATTTTGCCGGCGAATTCCGCCGGAATTTTCGTAGTTTTAATTTTCGCCGTCTGAATTGTCACGACATTTTTCGCAAACGAAAATTTCGCACCGAGAATTGTCAAAATCTCGAGCATGAGGCGCACATCCGCGACATCAGGAATATTGCGTAAGACGCATTCCTGCTCGGTCAAAAGTGTCGCCGCCAGCAGCGGCAGCGCCGCATTTTTCGAGCCGGAAACTTTCACGACGCCAGACAAGGGCTGACCGCCGCGAATGATAAATTTACTCACCTTTACAGGATACAGGATTAAGGAGTAAGAATTAAGGATTAAGGAGTAAGGAGTAAGTTTGCAAGGACTAAGGATTAAGGATTAAGAGTTGATCTTAGTCCTTAAGAAATTTAGGGAAAAGATTTGCTTTTTGGCGCAAATTTAAATAAATTGAGGTCTTCTAATAGTTATTTCAAAATGGTAAACAGAAATGTACTTGCGGAAATTCCGCACGCTGCCGCTAATGATGATGTGTCTCGAGAGCTTGATTTGCGGATTCAGGTTGGTGAGAAGACGATTTCGAAAGTTATCGAGGCAAGGGATAATTTAGCAGCAGTTTTAAGTCCAGCAGCAGCAAAAGATGGGCGTACAGAGATGCCTGATTTTTTGCAGTTTTACAATGCTGAATCGGGTGAGTTCGATCCAAATCCATTTGATATGATTGGCGGTTATGATTGTGACAGGGGCTGACGAATAAGCGTTGATTTCCGCGCCCATTTTTGCTAGAATTAGCAAAACAACTCCAAAATTAAACCAAAAAAAATGAGCAACCTTTCCAAAATTGCCCTGATCAAAGAGATGATCGATTCAGCCGAAGCGAGTCTTCGCGGTGCGAAGCAGCTGCTTTCGGAATTCACCGGCGAGGGTGGCGGCGCGCAGATCCGTTCCAATTTCGCGCGCGCAGCGAGCAAGCTCGACACTTCATACGACGAAGGCGGCAAAATTATTGAAGGTATTTTCGACGGCAAGTCGATGATTGGTCCGGACAAACGCGAATATCCGATTCCGGCGAATTACGCCTCCAAATCCAAACTCGTTCCGGGTGATGTGATGAAGCTGACAGTCGCGCCGGACGGCGGATTTACCTACAAACAAATCGGGCCGGTCGAACGCAAACGCGTCGTCGGACCGCTCACCTCAGAAGACGGACAGTACAAAGTCATCGCGGCTGGTCGGGCTTACAAAGTTTTGTTGGCTTCAATCACTTTTTACCGCGCTGAACCGGGCGACGAAGTTGTCCTGCTCGTGCCGGCATCAGGCGAGTCTGAATGGGGCGCGATCGACAATGTGATCCCGCGCTTGCAGGCTGAGGTCGAAGCCGAGGAAAAAATCATTTCTGAATCGAAAAAAGCTGCGAATGCGATTAGCTTCGAAGACGACGACGATTCATTCACGATTTCCGAGGAAAAGCCGAAAAAACGCGCTCCGCGCAAGAAAAAGGAGGAAGACTGAGGCTTGAGTCTTTGAGTCGCTAAGTCTTTGAGTCATTGGGTTCGGAGGGTGAAGGTCATTTAATATTTAAAATTGAAAATTTGAAAGTAATCGATTATTGGTTTGGAGGGTCATTGGTCATTTGGTTCGGAGGGTCGTTAAGTCATTGAGTTGTTGAGTCATTAGGTTTGGAGGGTCATTGGTCATGCGCACATTTTTAACTATGCCGTTAACGACATGGAGCTTTATTGGATTACGGCTTGTTGGTTGCGGCGCTAATTCCCGTTGATTTCGCGGACGAGATTCACTAATTCCCCAACATGGCTGAAAATGTAATCGGCACGATTTTTCGTGAATTCGGCGCGGTCGCAGACGCCTGTCAAAACACCGACGAAAGGCGCACCCGCATTTTTCGCCGACTCGAGATCGAGGAGCGAATCACCGACAAAAAGAATTTCGCGCGGCTTAACTCCGAGTTTTTCGCAGGCGAAAAGGATTGGCTCGGGATCCGGCTTCGGCTTCGCGACCAGGTCGCGACCGACGACGACCGCGAAGAAATCCCAAATTCCAAGCTCGCGTGCGAGCTTTTCCACGACTGCGACGCGCTTCGTCGAGACGATGCCGAGCTTGAGATGGCGCGATTGCAAGAATTCCAGGGTTGGACGGGTCTCGGCTACGAGGGCAATTTCGTTCGAATTATTGTGTGTTAATTCGATTTCGCGGAAGCGTTTTTCGAGTGCGTCGGCATTTTCGCTTGGGGCAATTTCCTGAAAAATCTCCGTCAGTGGGCGACCAATCAATTTGCGCAGGGCATTCCCGGGTGGAATGGGCAGCTGCTTTTCTGCTAAAACCTGCTTAAAAATAGAGACGAGAAGGTCGATCGAGTGGACGAGCGTCCCGTCGAAGTCGAAGCAAATGGCTTTCAATTTCATGCGTCCAGTTTTAAATCGTCACGCGCCAATTTGCAAACTTGTTTTTTGCACGAAAAAGACTAAAATTACCGCTAAAAATTCCGAAATAATACCCCAAAAAGTCAAGCCAAAAGGTTGGAAAAAAGAGGGCACCCGTGTCTAAAATCCTTGAAAGCAATTTTTTCCACCGTCTAAATCTAGTAGGTATCAGAATCTAATCCACCACATATGTTGTTTCGATCGAGAGTAAGCATCGCTGCCCGCCGGGAAAGAATCCAGAAACTCAAACAGCAGCACCCGAGTTCACCACGACGCCGACTCGCCATCCAGGTCTGCACACTCGCCAGCTCCGTTCTGCTCGCACCATTCTTCTTGCCAGGTGGCGCAGTCGCTGAATTGGCTGAAGCGGATTATGGAGGTGGCGGACCACTGGCGATTGATTCGCCGACATTCATGCTCGATACACTGGCGATGACGGAAGATGGATTTCTCATCAAAAATGCCGGTCAAAGTGCGGAGGTCGATAATTCCGGGCTGAGTGATCCGATCAAATACACCATCGAGAGTGGCGATGTACTATCGTCGATTGCACGCCGTTTCGGTGTTTCGATGGACACCATCATTTGGGAAAATAACATTTCCAATCCACAACAGCTGAAACCGGGCACGGAGCTTTCGATTTTGCCGGTTTCGGGAGTCATGCATGAGGTGAAAGCAGGTGATACGCTCGCCGCGGTCGCGAAAAAGTACGGCGTCGAGGCGGACAAGATTTCCAAGCAAAACAGCTTGGCTGATGGCACCGAATTAGTCGCAGGCGCAAAAATTATCGTTCCGGGTGGTAAGAAAATTATCGCTGCGCCACCAGCGTCGAAACGCAATTACATTGCTTCTGCTCCGGGAACCTACGCGAGCTACCGCGCGCCGGCTTCGGTCGACGGTGCCATCATCGTCGCGAATGGAGCGCAAGACAAAGACGGGGCGTGGATGATCAAGCCGACGAATGGCAATTATTCCCAGTATTTCAAAAGCGGGCACTGGGCGGTCGACATCGCTGACCGTGGCAAGCCGCCGATTCACGCTGCTGCCGACGGTACAGTCGTGAAGTCGCAGTGCGGTTGGAATGGTGGTTACGGTTGCGTGATTGTCATCGACCACGGTGATGGCTTCCAAACTTTGTACGCGCATCTCTCGGAATTGGCTGTGTCGGCTGGAGATTCCGTCAAGCAGAGCCAGAAGATTGGCACGATGGGCAACACCGGTCGCGTCTACGGTGCGACTGGTATCCACCTGCACTTCGAGGTCGTGGACAACGGCACCAAGAGAAATCCGCTCGCTTTCTACTAGATCGCGGGCGGAATCTAGAAAGCAAAGCTCAGCATCTCGTGCTGGATTTTGCTGTGAAAATGTAAGCAAAGAAAAAGGACCGGCTGCGAAGAATTGCAAACCGGCCCAATTTTCCCCTCTCCAAAGACTGAGAAACTTAAATTTTCCGTCCGAGAGCGACCGAAAAATCGCGGTATTCGCATTCATCGACTTCGACTGTTGAGATGATTGTAGTCTCGACGCGCTCGAACTCGTCAGCAGAAAGGACGACTTCCCAGCCGTCTTTATCGACGGCCGAGGAATAAAAAATGGTGTCGGCGGTAATTACGCCGCTGACGATGATAGTCGTGAACTTTGGAGCTGGGGTGATGGGGGCAGGGGCGGTGAGGTTACAATTCATCCACACAATCGTTGGGGCTGCGATAGTCAGGAAAGATACGATTACTGCAGCATAAACAGTTGGTGCCATTTTTTTAAACATTGTGGTTCCTTTCGAGAGTGGCTTTTCAAGAGCACAGCTCTCTTCTTAAAAAGTTAGTTGGTTAGCCGAGATTGGCGACTCACTCGCGAATTTCACAAGCAAATCGCCAACCTCGACTGAGTAGTGGAGAGGGGATTCGGTCTCGGATCAGCGACTTCCCTCGCGGGTTTCGCCAACCACCAAACCGAATGAATCCCCACTACGCGCGATTTCAAGGAGCAAAAAATAAACCGGGAAATAGAAATCTAAACCATAAATTGGTATTTGTCAATAGCGAAAATCGCCTAAACCACAACGCATGATTTTTCTTCGAAAATTAAGCCTGTTTCCGTAGCAGCGCGCGCATCTCCGGTGTGATTGCGCGTAGCAAAAGCAGCATCACGCCGTAGACCAAGCCGCCGACCGGAATCAAGAGCAGGATGCCCTTATTCGCTCCGAAGAAATTCAAGAAGAACGGCTCGAGCCACCAAACCGCGCCGCCCATCACGCTGGCCGCGACGAAAGCTTTCGCTGTCGTCCGCAGATTGAAAGAGATCTCAATCATTTTGCGCAGGAAGATGTAGTCGAGCGTGCAGACGAAAATCTGGCTCAGGACGCTGGCGATGGCCGCTCCGCGAAAGCCCCAGATTGGGATGACGGCGAGATTGAGCACAAGATTCAGAGCGACAGCCGAGGAATTCACATAAAAGAGCTTGATTTGACCATTGCCGGCGAGTAGCGCGAAACCGAGTAGATTGCCGAAGTAAGCGAGCAGCATGGTGAGAAGTAGGATTTGCAGCGCGAGATCCGAGCCGTAGAAGCCGATGGCGGGATTCGACAAAAATTCTGGTGCGGAGACGAGCGCGACGATGGGATAAGCGAGGACGCTGCCGCCGATGACGATCGGCAGAGCGATGACGCTCAAAAATTCAAAAGAATATTGCAGCATTTTTTTCAGGCGTTCGCGATTCGTGCGAAAAAGCCGCGAGATAGCCGGGAGTGTACTATTCAAAAATAAAATCGAAATGACGGCGAGATTTTCCATCACGCGTGCGGCGACGCCGTAAATGCCGACCTCTGTGCTGTCGCGCATCAGTGAGAGCAGAATCACATCCATGCGGACATAAATCGTCGCGAGCAGGACGGCACCGCCGTAGGGCAGAGTTTTGATCAGGATTTCTTTCCAAAAACGGAAATCAAAACGCAGTCGCAGTCGGTCGCGGCGCGCTCCCAAAAAAACGATGGCGACCTGAAAAATTCCGCCAGCGATGCCGGCGATGAGCAGCTGGAAAAATCCGGCTTCGGGATTGTCCGGGAAATATCTGAAAATGGTCGCCAGCATCCAGCCGAGTGCGATGAATTTCGAGACGACGAGCCCGAGCACATTCCACTGCATGCGCAGGTCGACCTGCAGCAGAGATGAAACTGTCCCGAACATGATTGTCAAAAAGGTCGTAGCACTGGCAATCGCTACGCCAAGGCGAATCGGGGTGCCGGCGTATTTGGGAACCAAAAAAACTGCGACAATCGATGCCAGCATCGCGAAAACCGCGAGACAGATTCTCAGCGCGAAAATATTGCCGAAGATTTCAGCGCGTTTTTCGGGGTGCGCGCTGATCTCTTTCACCGTGATTTGGAAAATGCCGAAGTCGGCGATGATGGCGAAGAAGGCGAGAAATCCATAAACCGTGGTGTAGGCACCGTAGCCGGACGCGCCGAGGTAGCTCGAAATCAGCTTCAAAATTACGATCGAGATTCCAGCGGTCGTGAGTTGCCCGAGCATTTGAATGGCAGTATTCGATAAAACTTTACGGGCAGTACTCATTTGTAAGGAATAAGTTTGTAAGGATTAAGGAGTAAGTTAGCTAGGAGTCGAAAAATTCTTGCAGAATTATCCGGGCAGATTCGGAATCCACCAAATTTTTTTGCTCGCGCGAATTTAAGTTTGCGGTTTGAAGATTGCTGGTCGCGATTTTGCTCGTGAAGCGTTCGTCCACGAATTCCAGCGGAATCGCGATTTTCGCATCCAGTCGCTCGGCAAATTTGCGCACGATGCCAGTTTGCTCAGTTTCTTCGCGGAAACCACGGGGCAGCCCGATTAAAATTTTTTCAATGCCTTCGCGTTCGATGAGCTCGACGAGATTATCCAGCGCATCGCCGTCATTCAGCAAAAAAGTTCGGGCATTCGCCACGCCGATTTCCGAGTCGCCGACAGCCACGCCGATTCTCCGCCCGCCGAAATCGAGCGCGAGCAGCTTCATTTACAGAGCTTCGCTAAAAAACCACTGCGCGAAATTCAACAAATTGAAATTGGCATTCGCCTGACGCGATTCGCGCAGATACCAAGTCGGGAGATTCGCGAGGCGGTCGCGTTTGAGTGCGATGTGACCGAGATTGAAGCCTTCGACTTTTTTATCGACGACATAGGAATAAGTCGGCGTGTAGAGCATGACTGCCGGAACTTCCTCGCTCAGGACTGCCCGCAGATTCGCGAGGCGCTTGCGGCGTTCGGTCGAGTCGAAGCTGGAGCGGATTTGCTCGAGCCAAGCATTCACAGACGAGGATTTCAGATTCGATAAATTGCTGCCGCCTTCGCGCGCTTCGCTCGAATGCCAGAAAGAATAAGCGTCGAGGTTGTAGCCGAGATTTTGACCGAAGAGCACGATATCGTAATCGCGCTTATTCAGTCGCGCCAAGAAGTCGTCCTCCGGCAAACGCTCGATGGTGAGCTTCACACCGCGTTCGCGCCACTGCCGCGCGATTTCCTCGGCGACGGACAAGAATTCCGGTTGGTTTTCCGAAATCAAAAGTTTGAGCGCGAGTGGTTCTTCGTCTTTGTAGCGTAACAGTAGGGAATTTGGCGTGTCACTGCTTGGAGTGGTGACCGCGGGAGTCGGTGTCGGAGCTGGCGCAGCCGGAGTTTTCGCGACGGCAGCCTGCTGCTCGCCGAGCCATTTTTCCCGCGCGGCGGCATCTGCGGAATAAAAAATCTTCACGCGGTCGAACTCACCAATTTGGTTGGCGACGACAAATTCATTTTCACCTTCTTTCAAAGTCCCGAGCGCGACTGAGGCTTTGTAGGTCCAGTCGGCGTCACCGGCGGTGAATTTCGAAAGCTGATAACCATTCACGATTATCTTGGTCGCATCGGTCGGTGTGGTGCCTCCGACGAAAAATTCCGTCTCCGCTGTCGCGAAAAAATCTTGGCTCGTCGGCTGATTGATAAATTTCGGCGATTTCTTGACGACGGGTGTGGAGGTGGCGCCCACGGTGACATTGGCACTGGCGGGATACAGCCAGCCGGCGTCGAAAAGCGCGCCGTCGGCACGGGCGGCGGCGAATTCGTATTTCCAATCCGCCGAGGCGATTTCGAGCAGCGGCGTGTCGATGACTTTCACGCGACCGCCGCGCGCCTCCGCGACTTTGTCTTTATTCGTCGCGAGCTGGAGACCGAGCCGCAATTTCTGGTCGCTCAAAATCGGGCGTTCAGTATTGAAAAAAAGTCCGACATACTGCGGCAGTGTGAAATCGTGCAGCTCCAGGCGCGCATCATTGCCAAAACTTTTCACGCTTTTGTCGCTCAAATCTTTGGTGCCGAGAATCCCGTCCAAATTGGCGAGCAGCTCATCTTCATCGCTGAAAATTCGGAAAATCACTGAGTCGATGTACGGCTGTCCGGCGTAGAAACCGTCGAAAGCCGAAAGGCGAATCGCATTGGCGCCGACCGAGTCGATGCGGTACGGTCCGCAACCAATCGGATTCAGATTGAAATCGCTCGACAGCAGGTCGGCAGCTTTCGTTCCTTCCAGGATGTGTTTCGGCAAAAGTCCGACGGTCGTGTTGTAAATGAAAAAGGCGTACTTCTTTTGCAGAGTCATCGTCACAGTCATGTCGTCGACCTTCTCAATTTCCACGCCGAAAAAATCATTGGCGACAGCGGGATTCGGAAAGTTCTCATTTTGGATGATGTCGTGAAAAGTGAAAATCACATCGTCAGCTGTGACCGGCTCGCCATCCTGCCACTCTACGCCGTCTTTGATGCGAAAAGTGTAAGTGCGCTGATCAGCACTAAGCTCGTGACTGGCGATGCCGTCGACAATCGTATTCGAAACCGGATCGAAGCGGGTGAGTCCGCTGAAGACGAGCGAAGTCAGGTCGCGGTCGAGATTCGTCTGGGCGAGGACCGGATTGATGAAATTAAATTCGCCGATGACACCTTCGACGAAAGTTCCGCCCGTCGCCGGTCCCGGCTCGGAATTTTCCAGATAGAAGCGATTACCAATCTGGAAAGCGGCAATCAAAATCGCCAAGCTCAAAGCACCGACCAAAATTTTTTCGGTAAGTGAGCACGAATTAAAAAGCTTGAACATACCTAAGATTTTCAGTTTTTAAATGAAAATATACGCGAGCGCCGCACCGAAAAAGACGATCGCGAAAACAATTGTTGCATTTTCGAGGATGCGGTCGACGCCGCGTTTGCTCGTAAATGCCCCGCCGCCTCCGCCGAAAGTCGCCGAGAGACCGGCTGATTTGCTCTGCGACAGAATCGTCAGGATGAGCAAAATGGCGGAGCCGATTTGGATGTAGAGAAGGATGTTTTGCATTGAAAAAAATTATTTGCGCACGAGCCAGTGCGTGAGAATATTGAAGAGTCCGAGGATAATCGCGGCGTAAAGATAAGTCAAGAAGACATTTTGTCCTTCGATCAGAACTTTGAGCGAGCTGAGGTCGAGTGTATTCAGGATCCAGACGAGCAGTCCGAAGACGACACCATTCACGACGAACATGAAAAGTCCGGCAGTGAGGAAGGTGATTGGCAGCGAGATGATTTTCAGAAACGGCTTGATCGAGACATTCAAAAGTCCGAGCGTCACCGCAGCAATTGCGAAAGCGAGCAAATTGAATTCCGGCTTGACCGGGCAAGCCACAGCAGCGCGCTCCACGAAACACAGATTGGTCAGGAAGTAGTCGACGACATACAGTCCGGCTGAATTCGCGATGATCGAGAGGATGATTCGGCTGAGCATGATTAGTTTTTAGTTCCCAGTTGGTAGTCGATAGTTTATGTAAATTAAAGATTTCTAACAACTAAAAACTATTAACTATCAACTTTCCTGACTCCGATTTTGATTGCCTCCAGCCCGCCTGACGCAGCTGGATTTGCGAGCTGGCGCACGACTTTCGTCGCGAGCGTTTCGGCGGCGATGTAGTCTGCGAATTTTTCCAAAATCGCGTCGGCATTTTCGAGCTGCAGCTCGATGCGATCGGCGACATCGAAGTCGGCTTGTTTGCGCAGCTCTTGGATCGCGCGGACGAGATCGCGTGCCTGACCTTCGAGCTCTAGCTCGGGCGTAATTTTCGTATCGAGCGCAACGACGATACCATCTTCTGACTCGACCGCAGCACCAGATTTTCCGCGGAAGCCGATTGTGATTTCTTCGCCAGACAAAATTTCGTCCAAAATTTTCACACCGCCGTCGACGATTTCAAATTCGACAGCTTTCGCAGCGGCGATAATTTTTTGAATCTTCGCGCCGAATTTTTTGCCGGCAGCACGAGCGTTTACTTCGACTGACTGCTCGGCGATTGTGTCTGGATTTTCTGCGATTTCGAGATTTTTCACATTCAACTCTTCGCGAATTGTCTCGAGATCCAGCTCAACTTTTTGTGATAACGCGACCGTCATTTTCGCGAGAGGTTGGCGGACTTTGATTTTTTCGTTCGCGCGAATCTTCAAGCCAAGCGAAATGATTTTGCGAGTCGTGTCGACTTCCGCAGACAAATTTTCGTCAATCAAATTTTCCTCGACCTTCGGCCAAGATTCGAGATGGACGGATTTGCCGCCGGTTAGATTCTGCCAAATTTTCTCCGCGAGGAATGGCGTGATTGGCGCGAGTAATTTCGCGACAGTTTTGAGTACTTCGAAAAGCGTGGCGTAGGCTGCGTTTTTGTCTGAGTCAATCTCATCAGAGTTAACCCCCGAGTTAACTCGGGGGTTAACGGTTCCTGTAGAAAATTTCCGCCAAAATCTTCTGCGGCTGCGACGGACATACCAATTCGTCAGACCGTCCAAGAATTTCTCGAGTGGTGCGACGGCTTTCTGAATTTCGAATTGCTCGAGATTCGTCGTCATCTCGCGTACCAAAATATTTAGCTCGGAAAGAATCCAAGCATCCAATTTGTTTTGCGTTTTCAGCTCTAAGTTTTTAGTTGGCTCCCAGCCGTCGGCATTCGCGTAAGTCGTGAAGAAATAAAAAGTATTCCAGAGCGGCAGCAAAACTCCGCGCAGGATTTCTTCGACGCCGCGCTCACTGAAACGCAAATCGGCGGCGTGCGTGACAGGCGAATTCATCAGATAAAGTCGCATCGCGTCCGCACCGAATTCGTCAAAAATTTTCTGCGGCGGTGGGAAGTTCTGTTTCGACTTCGACATTTTCGCGCCGTCTTCTGCCAAGATTAATCCCGAGCAAACGCAATTCGCGTAAGCGGGTTTATTCGCGAGCGCAGTCGCGAGGACATGCAGAGTGTAAAACCAACCGCGTGTTTGATCTTGCGCTTCGGCGATGAAGTCCGCTGGAATTTGCGCTTTTTCTTTCTCGCCAAATTGCGCGAACGGCATTGAGCCAGATTCGAACCAGCAATCGAGAACTTCCGGAATGCGCTGCATTTTGCCGTCACATTTCTCGCAAGGAATCTCAATCGCATCGACAAAATGTTTGTGCAGATCGGCGACTTTCTTGCCACTCAGTTTTTCGAGTTCTGCTTTTCCCGAAAGGCATTTCAGCTCACCACATTTTTCGCAGCGCCAAATTGGTAGTGGTGCGCCCCAAAAACGATTTCGTGAAATCGCCCAATCGCGTGCGCCCTCGAGCCATTTGCCGAAGCGTCCGGTTTTGATGTGTTCGGGAATCCAGTTAATACCAGAATTATTTTTGATTAAACCAGCTTTCAATTTTTCGACCGCGACGAACCAGCTCGAGGTCGCGTAATTCAAAAGCGGGGACTCACAGCGCCAGCAAAACGGATACGAGTGTTTGTAATTTTGCGTCGCGAAAATTTGGTCGCCGAGGAATTCGACAATCTTGCGGTCAGTTTTGGTTGGGTCGTCTTTCGGCTTGACCTCGACTCCGACGAAGTCGGTGACGGCGTCAGTGTATCTGCCGTCGAGCGAGACATTTTGAAAAATCGGCAGATGCTCTTTCTTCGCGAGATTGTAATCGTCCTCGCCGAAAGCCGGCGCGATGTGGACGATGCCCGTGCCTTCGTCCGTCGTGATGAAATCCGCGGCGACGACGCGAAAGCCTTGCGGTTTTTGTTCCGCAAATTTAATAGGCTGATTCACATCGTCAAAAATTTTCAACCAAGCGTATTTTTGAGGCGGGAGATTTTTTTTCTCCGGATTTTGGCGGATGTAATCAGAGACTTTGGAATATTCATCTTCAGAATAGATAAATTTTTTGTCATAGCCCTGCCTCCAAATAGGACTGTATTCATGTCCCTGACTATCTTGCCTGACAGTTAACCCCCGAGTTAACTCGGGGGTTAACGAGGACTTAAGTATTTTGCTAGAAAAACCTTTCAGGTTTTGTAAGATTTTTGGCAAGCTCTCTCCGCCTTCCTCTATCTCAATCACCAAGTGCACATGGTCTGGCATTATCGCCAGTTCGTAAATTTTGTAATTATTTTTTTCGGCGACCTCACGAAAAGCCTCGGCACAAATATCCTTTAATTTTGAGTCCGCAAAAATTGGCTCCGAATTTTCCGTATTAAATGTGATGAAATAAAGTCCAGGAATATTTTCAAAATTATCCTTACTATTGTCGTTAACCCCCGAGTCACTTATTCCGTTAACCCCCGAGTTAACTCGGGGGTTAACTGCTGCTTCAGCGAAATAATTGAAAAGTGGTTTGTAGGTTTTGCCGACGAGATCGGAACCTTTTTTCGTTTCGATAATTTTTATTTCGAGAAAAGTTTTCGTGACCGGTTCGGGGGTTTCGCGCTCGCTCAATTCTTTTACGCTTCTTTTGAAAAGATAAATTTCTTTTTCTTTCCAATTTTCGAAAATTTCTTTTGCAATCCAAAAGTTTTCTACTTCTTCGTGAAAGTTTTTTGTTTCAACTTTCACATACTCAATTTCTGGATTCACTGCCAACGCCACATTTCCCGGCAGCGTCCACGGCGTCGTCGTCCACGCGAGCAAAAAAGTATTCGGTTCGCCTTCGACTGCGAATTTCGCAATCGCGGAAAGGTCGGTGACATCTTTGTAATTCAGACCGACTTCGAAATTCGCCAACGGCGTGGCGCAGCGCGGACAGACTTGCATCGGCTTCAGTCCTTCGTAAATCAAACCCTTGTTCCAAAGTTCGCCGAAGACCCACCAAACCGAATCCATGAATTCGAGGTCCATAGTTTTGTACGCGTGCTCCATGTCGATCCAACGACCCATGCGCGCGACAGTTTTCTCCCACTCGCCCGCGAATTTCAAAACCGACTCGCGACATTTTTCATTGAATTTCGCGACACCGAATTCCTCGATGTCTTTTTTGCTCTTCAGTCCGAGTTCTTTTTCGATTAAATTCTCGACCGGCAAACCGTGGCAATCCCAACCCCAAATGCGCGGAACATGGTAACCCTGCATCGTTTTATATCTTGGAATCAAGTCTTTGATTACGCCCTGCAAGATATGACCGTAGTGCGGCAGTCCCGTCGCGAAAGGCGGACCGTCGAAAAATTTAAATTCCTTGGTCGCTGGATTCCGCGCCAAACTCTTTTCAAAAATTTTCTCCCGCTGCCAAAAGGCGAGGATTTCTTCCTCCATTTTTGGGAAAGACTGCTTCGGATCTATTTTGGGAAAAGGCATAAAAAAACAAGCCTTTGAATTTTAACAACTTTCATTCAGCAGAACTAATTTTAAACTCAGACATTACCACTTTAGAGTCGTAAACTACCTTCCCCAGAACCTTTATCAGCTGAGCAGCTTATCGGTCGAACATTACTTGCTTGCCAGTCGGTTTCTGGTTTTCCCTCAGCTAATGTTAGGATTAAGTGTGTTCTGATTTTTTGTCCCAATCGCCAATAGGCTTCTTGGGTTTTTTGCATAAGCTCCTCAACTTTTAACAAATCTTTTGAGGAACATTCTTCTAGCTGGATAGAGCTAATTAACTTTGGAATTTGCTCAAGTGCGGCTTCCAAATTTGCTAATTCAGTCGAATGACCTTTATCAAGTTGAGTCATAAAAAATAAGTTAAGGTAGGATTCTAAAATAAAACTTTCTGTCTTGCAACTTAGCCTAAATTCGCCGGGTCGACATCGACGCGGCAGGTTTCAGGAATCGTGATTCGCGCCAAGAGTTTGCGCGGATCGCCGCCACGCCAGATGACATGGAAGTGAAATTTGTTGTGCAGGCGGGCGATTAGCGCGGGCGCGAGCCAGACATTTTTCTCACCGAGTTTTTTTAATTCCGCCGCGAATTTTTCCGCCGAATTGCGCGCGACTTTTTCCGATTCGTCGACGAAAATAAATTTCACGACTTTGGAAAAGGGCGGCCAGAAATTGCTTTTGCGGTCGGCGATTTCACTCGCAAAAAATTTCTCGAAGTCGTGCGTGCGGGCGGCGATGATGGCGGGATTTTCTGCTGAATAAGTTTGAATCACGACTTCGCCTGGTTTGTCACCGCGACCGGCGCGACCGGCGACCTGAGTCAGGAGCGCGAACGATTTTTCCGCGGCGCGAAAGTCGGGAAGGTGCAGACCGATGTCCGCGAGCAGGACGCCGACCAAGGAAACATTCGGCAAATCCAGACCTTTCGCGACGATCTGGGTTCCGAGCAGGATGTCGGCCTTGCGATCACGGAAGGCTTCGTAAATTTTTTGGTGGCTGCCGCGCAGCGTCGTCGTGTCGTGGTCGGCGCGCAGGATTCTGGCTTCCGGGAAAAGTTGCGGCAACTCACTTTCGATTTTTTGCGTACCGCTGCCGAGGAAGCGAATCGCGACGGAGCCGCAGCCAGGGCATTTCGTCGGGGGAGTTTTCCACGCGCCGCAGCCGTGGCAGAGACAGCGATTGATTTTCGAGTGAAAAGTCAGCGGCAAGCTGCAGTTTTCGCATTCGAGCATGAAGCCGCAGTCGCGGCAGACGATGGAGCTGGCGAAGCCGCGCTTATTGATCAGCAAAATAATTTGTTCCTCACGCGCCAGTCGCTCGCGAATTTTCGCAACCAAGACTTCCGAAAAAGGCGAGTAATTACCGCGTTTCATTTCGTTGCGCAAATCGACGATCTCGACCTGCGGTAGTTGCGAGCCGCCGATGCGGTCGGGCAGCTCGAGCAATTCCAGCCGACCGGACTTCGCCGCGAAATAACTTTCGAGACTCGGAGTTGCGCTGCCGAGAATCAGTTTCGCGCCGCTCAATTTCGCGAATTCCATGGCGGCGGCGCGGGCGTGGTAGCGCGGATTTTGGTCATTTTTGTAGCTCCATTCGTGTTCCTCATCGAGGATGACGACGCCGAGATTTCGGACCGGCGCGAAGAGGGCCGAACGCGAGCCGATGACGAGTTTCACTTCACCCGCGAAAATTCTCTCCCAGGAATTTAATTTCTCGCCTTCCGACAAATTCGAATGCAAAACGGCGATTTCATTTTTCGGCACGGTCGCCGCGAAATAGCCGACGAGCTGCGGCGTGAGTGCGATTTCCGGGACGAGTAGGATGGCGGATTGACCTTTTTCCAAGACATCCAGAATCACGCGTAGATAAATTTCCGTTTTGCCGCTGCCAGTGATTCCTTTCAGGAGAGTTGGTAGTTTCCAGTTGGTAGTTTGTAGAATTTTTTTTAGAACCGCTGCTTGGGTAGAGGTGAGTTGTTTTTTTGGCTGCGGGACGCTTTTGATTTCAGTCAGTTTCGCTTTGCGCTTCGCCGGCTCATTCGCCCAAATGCGATTCGGTAAAAATAATTTCAGGACTTTGCCAAAATTCGCGGCGTAATATTCGCGGATGAATTTCGCTAGTTCGACCTGTTCCCGTGACAGAATGTTTTTGCGAACAAGCGCCACGATTTTTTTCGTCGCGAAATCTGGTTTGGTCTTTGAAATTGAGACGACTACGCCGTTCAAAATCTGCGCGCGCAGCGGCGCGGCGACGAGATCACCGACTGCGAGATTTTCGATTTCACTCGCGAAAGTGAAAGCCGTCGGGGAATTCGGGAAGACGATTTCAGCGAAAATCACCGGAAAATTTTAGCACTTGCAAAGGTTCTGAAATTTATTAAAATTGGGTCTTATTTTTTAACCAAAATTGAAATGCCCAACTCCAACAAAGAAGGTGATCATGGCAAGAGCATAGATTGTGATCCGGGAAGTCCGTCCCCAGAGGTTCGTGAGCCGATGGTAAAGCGGTTTCTTGATATCTACGCTAGTGAATCTGGCGAGGTACGAAAGCCAAATCCGCAAGATGCCCTGGATCAGACTGATATTTCTCCATCAGTCTAAATTTCAGCCGAAACAGCTCGCAGATTCGTAAGTGCGCTGTTTTTGGCGTTCAGAAGCCATAAATTTGCCGCTATAAAAAAACTTGCAAAATGTTTTTTATAGTTTTATAATGACAGCTTATTAATTTTATTCATGCCAAATAGTCCGGGTTCGGTTGATAAGTCCGCATCACCATCTGCGCCACAGCTCGCAAAAAACAAACCAGCAGTTAAGTTTTTGTCTGATTTTTTTTGCTCAATTAGTTTGGTTTGTCGAGTGCGCTCCGGAGTTTTCGAAATTTTGGATCATCGTACCAAAATCAATGGTGTTTCGATTGAGTTAGTTAGGAGACTGATTTCTAAGACAATGGAAGATTGTCAAATCAGTAATTTAACAGGGAACGACGAAGGCTTGAGGCAATTTTTTGAAGTCACGCTCTCGTCCGAATTGCCAAAACTTTTGAATTTGCCAGATCATAAAGTCAAGATTGATCGTTCCCATGAAAAAGACGGTTGGGATGAAGCGATAACTGTTCGTATAATTCCTCAATTAGAAGGGGGCGAGAAAAAATCTGTACAGGATGGCGGTGAGGACTAAATTTTTCGTCAAACTTTTTTCGCGCTAAAATAGTCGTCCGATGCAAAAAAGTTTTCGAGAAATTCTCGGTTTGCCGATTCGTGAGAAGCTGTCGCACGGTCTGCTCGGTCGTGTCGAGCAGCTGATCGTCAATCCGCTGAATGGTGAGATTGTCGCGTTTTTTACGAGGAAGGATCACAAATTACTTTTGCCGACGATTGATGTTGCACGGATTTCGGCTGACGCAGTCTGGGTCGAAAATCCCGAAGCGCTCGCGACTCCTGATGAAATTATTCGCATTGCCGAAGTGATCAAGCTGAATGCGCCGATTTTCGGTAATCGCGTTTTCACCGTTTCGCGCCAATTTCTCGGCGAGGTTATCGACTTCCGTTTCGAGACGAATGGTTGGGTGCTGACCAAGATCGATGTTGCGAAAAGAATCCTCGGCATTCCGACGGCGCAAAAGCTGATCAATTCTTCGCAAATCGTCCGTATCAAATCCAATGAAATCACTGTCCGTGATGCTGTCGTCCAAGTGCGTGAGAAAAAAAATGCCGACAAAGAAATTGTACCGAATCTCGCACCAGCAACTTTAAAAACAGACGAATAATTTAATATTTAAAATTTAATATTGATAATTGAAAAGGACATTTCGCTTGCCGAGTTCACGACTTTGCGCGTCGGTGGTGCAGCAGATTTTTTCGCGCGCGTCACGAATCTGGCCGAGCTGCAGTTCGCGCTCGAATTCGCAACAAGTAAAAATTTGCCCGTCTTTGTTCTCGGCGGCGGTTCAAATATTTTATTCGCGGATGCGGGATTTCGCGGTCTCGTCATTCATAACGAAATTCGCGGCATCGCTTTCGACGGTAATCGCGTCAAAGTCGGGGCGGGTGAGTCGCTCGCGAATTTGATTGCCGCGGTGGCGACAAAAAATCTCGCCGGACTCGAAAGTTTCGCGGGGATTCCCGGCACAGTCGGCGGCGCGGTCGTCGGTAATGCTAATGGCCTTGGCGAAAAAGTCGCGCGTGTGACAATTTTCGAAAACGGTGCGGTCAGGGTCCTCGAAAAAAATTCGCTTGAATTCAAATACCGCGACTCCAATTTACGCGCCTCGATTTTGGTCGAGGTCGAATTCGCATTAGAAAAAAGTTCGGAAAATCTCGTCGAGCAAATTCAAAAAATCGTGCTTGAAAAAATTGCCAAACAGCCTTTCGCCAATACGGCAGGCAGCTGGTTCAAAAACCCAGCGGGCGAATCGGCGTGGGAGTTGATTGAAGCAGCGGGTTGTCGCGGTCTGCAAATTGGCGGTGCGAGAGTATCTGAAAAGCACGCGAATTTTTTTGAGAATGCGGGTGGCGCGACAGCCGCGGATTTTCTCACACTGGAAAAGATTGTCGCTGAGGCAGTGAAAGCCAAGTTTGGAATTGAATTAGAAAGAGAAGTGGTTGCTGTTGGAAATTCCAAATCCCAAAATCCAAATCTCAAATAAATTCCAAACTTCAAAAAACAAATCCAAATTTTTAAATTGCAGCTTGTTTGAAAATTATTTGGAGATTGGAATTTAATCTTTGGAATTTGCGAAGTTTTTGACGGCTTTCAAAATTAATTTGGACTTGCGCAGGAGGTCGGTCTTTTTGTTCTTTGTCTCGAAATCGAAAAAGACTTCGACATCCGCCGCCGCGCGATAAAATTTTTCGCGTTCAGTCCAAACTTTCGCGAGTTCAGCGACCGGATTTTCTCCGGTCAGACTTGGGCGGTTAGAATTTTTCGCGACGCGCCGCGCCAGAAATTCAATCGGCGCATGGATGAAAATTACGACGCCGTTTTTTTTCAAACTCGCGACATTTTCTGGTCGCAGCACAACGCCACCGCCGGTCGAAATTACGACATTTTTTTCCGCCGCGAATTGTTTGGTGTATTGCGTTTCCAAATCCCGAAAATGTTCCCAGCCTTTAGCTGCGACGATTTCCGCAATTTTCACTTGCTCGGCTTTTTCCAGTTCGGCATCGACATCGACGAAACGAAAATCTAGAAACTGCGCCAAAGTTTCGCCGACGGCAGTTTTGCCGCTGCCGCGCATGCCAATCAAGACGAGATTTTTCTCGATTTTTTTCATGCGAAAAATTTCACAATTCCAAAAATAGCGACAAAGAACCAAACGATTTCGAGTGCGAGCGCTGGCCATGACTTTTTGACAAAAACATTCCAGCCGACGAGTGCTGCGCCGAGTGCGTTTGCGCTGAGGTAGAGCAAACTTTCGTTGGACCAGATTGCGAAAACATTCGCAGCGAAGGCACCCAAGATTAAAGTTGTGCCGAGCCAGCCCGCGATTTCAACAATTTTTTTCATTTCAAAAATTTTACCCCGAGCTGCTCCCAGACCTCCCAAAACTGCGGAAAACTTTTTGCGACGCAATCGGGTTTGTCGATTTTGATCCCAGGGATTTTCAATCCAGCCAAGAAAAAAGCCATCGCGATGCGGTGGTCGTCGAACGATTCGATTTCGGCAGGACGACCGTTTCGCGCGAGCTTAGTGTCGCCGAAAATTATTAATTCGTCGCCCTCTTCTGCGGCGAGCTCCGGTTTGATTTTGTTCAGATTTAGCACGAGTGCGGCGATGCGGTCACATTCCTTCACGCGCAAATTCGCGATGCCAGTGAAGCGAATTTCCTGACCGGAAAAAGCGGCGAGCACGGCAAGTGTCGGGACAGCGTCGGGGAAATTTTCGCCGTTGATTTCGTTCGGTAAGTGCGGAAATTGATTGATCAATTCCGCGGTGGCGGCATCCGGCTGAATCCAATTTGTCGGCGTATTCAGGAGCTCAATTTTTTGGTTGAGCAATTTTTCCGCTGCCCAAAAATAAGTCGCCGAGGAAGCATCTGGCTCGACTATGAAATCGGTCGCGCGGTATTTGCTTGGTGCGCCAGTGCAGCTCTCGCTCTCGAAACCAAAAGCTGCCATGACTTTTTCCGTGATTGCGATGTAGCCGCGTGAGGCGAGCTTACCGACAATTTCGATTTTCAGTTTTCGCGGCGCAAATGGTGCGATCATCAAAATCGCGGACAAAAATTGGCTCGAAATATCGGCGTGAATTTTTACCGCCGCACCGGTAATTTTTCCGCTGCAAGTAATGCGCAGGGGCGGACAATTTTCTTTCCCGAGAAATTCAAATTGCGCGCCGAGTTGCCGCAAGGCTTCGACGAGGTCGCCAATCGGTCGCTCGCGCATGTGTGCGTCGCCGTCGATTGTCGTCGTGCCATTCACGAGTAGCGCCGCCGCGGTCAAAAATCTTGTTGCCGTGCCGGCATTTCCCAGAAATAGTGACTTAGTCGATTCTGCCAATTTCCCATTCTGACCATGCACGATGAAAGTCGTTGCATCCGGCTCGTCAATTTCGATTCCGAGCTGGCGCAGTCCGGTCGCCATGTAGCGCGTGTCGTCTGATTTCAGTGCGCCGCGAATTTCCGATTTGCCATCGGCGAGTGCCGCTAGTAAAAGCGCGCGATTCGTGATCGATTTCGAACCGGGCAGAATGACATTTCCGACAAGTGCGCCCGTCGGCGGAAGAATCTCAAGCACGATTATATTTTAGCGAATTTGCTAAAATCGCGAGGAATGTTTGCGAAAATTATTTCTCGAATTACGCTGGCTGCTTTTGCGCTGACCTCGACAGTCGCACTGGTCTTCGCTGATCCGGCGACGACTCTGATTCCGGCATCCGGAGATCTTGTCGAAAAATTTCGCACGGGCAAATTCGAGCTTTACGATTTGCCGGCTTACATCATTTATCTGATTGATTTCTTGATTTACATTGCGGGTGGGATTGCCGTGCTTTTCGTCGTAATCGGCGGCTACAAATACATGATTGGCGGAATGGTCGATGACAAAGAGGCGGGCAAAAAAACCATTGCTTTTGCGCTCACTGGTTTCGCGGTCTCCGTGCTCGCGTGGGTCATCGTCAATTTCGTCCAAGTTTGGCTGACGAGCAGCTGAGTCGTTAAGTTGTTAAGTCTTTAAGTTGTTAAGTCACTGAGTTTTTGAGGGCGTTTTTTTGTAAAATTCAGAGGTGGATGTTTCTGAGCCTCTTTCCGAAATTCTCGCGACGACGAGTCGGCACCTCAAAAGTCTCGCCGAAATCGGCATTACGCGCGTCGCAGATTTGTTGAATTATTTTCCGCGGAAGTATGTCGATTTTTCCGCGCCGAAAAAATTTTCCGAATTGCTGCCGAATGAAGAGGCGACAGTCGTCGGCACGATTCAAAATCTGAAATCGTTTCGTACGCCGCGTGGTCGGACGATTGTCTCCGCGCGTTTGATTTCCGCTGAGGGCGGACTCAATCTGACTTGGTTTAACCAAACTTTCGTTGCGCGCATTCTGCGCAATGGCGACGAGATCGCCATCTCCGGCAAGATTCAAATCGGACTGCGCGGAGCGTTGACTTTGATCGGCGGCTCATTCGAAAAAATTTCCGACGAGATGATTCATGCGGGGCGCATTGTGCCGATTTATCGCACCCACGGCAAACTCATTTCTTCCAAGTGGCTGCGCGAAAAAATTTTTCCCTTGCTCGATTATTCAGCGCAGCTGCCTAATCTTTTGGGCGAGTTAACCCCCGAGTTAACTCGGGGGTTAACGGCGGAGACAGCGACGGCAGTCAAAAATTTATTGCCGCGCGGGGAGGCGATTCGCCAAATTCATTTTCCAGACTCATTCGCGCAGTTAGAGAGTGCGCGCGCGACGCTTGCGTTCGAAGAATTATTTTTACTTCAGCTTTCCGCCCTGCGCCGTAAGCTCGATTGGCAGATTGGTGCGGCGGGTTCGGCGCGCAAAATTCTCGCGCCCCAAAATTTCCTCGAGGAATTCGCGACGACTCTACCTTTCAAATTTACCGCAGCGCAGAAAAAAGCTTCGGCCGAGATTCTCGCCGATTTACAAAAAGATTTGCCGATGAATCGCTTGCTCGAAGGTGATGTCGGCAGTGGCAAAACCATCGTCGCTGCGCTCGCGATTTTTCTCGCGGCGAAAAATAATTGCCAAGCGGCTCTACTCGCGCCGACTGAAATTCTCGCCGCGCAGCATTTCCGCAATTTTCTCAAAATTTTGCATCCACTCGGTATTCGCGGTGAGCTCCTGACGGGCTCGACTCCGGCAGCGAAGAAAAAAGACATTGCCGCGAAATTAAAATCTGGTGCGCTCGACCTGGTCGTCGGGACGCACGCGCTGCTGGAATCCAAAATTGATTTCCAAAATCTCGGACTCGCGGTGATTGATGAGCAACATCGTTTCGGTGTCGAGCAGCGCACTTTGATTCGCAAAAATGGCACGCCGCATGTGCTCTCGCTGACGGCGACGCCGATTCCGCGCACTTTGGCACTTACGATTTTCGGCGATCAGGATGTCTCGATCATCGACGAAATGCCGCCGGGTCGGATTCCGCCAATTACCAAAATCGTTCCGAAAAACAAAAGAGTCGAGGCGGAGAGATGGATTGAGTCGGAAGTTGCGAAAGGTCGGCAGGTTTTCATCGTCTGTCCGCTCGTCGAGGAATCCGAAGTGCTCGAAATCAAATCGGCGAAAAAAGAATTCGAACGGCTTTCCAAAAAAGTTTTTCCACAACTCACTCTCGGATTGCTGCACGGCAAGATGCGCCCGAAAGAAAAAGACGCGGCGATGGCAGCCTTCGCGGCGGGCGAGATCCAGATTCTCGTTGCCACCACCGTGATCGAGGTCGGCATCGATGTCGCGAATGCGACGATCATGTTGATCGAAGCCGCCGAAAGATTCGGGCTGGCGCAGTTGCACCAATTGCGCGGGCGCGTCGGACGCGGCTCGCAGCAAAGTTATTGTTTCCTTTTTTCCGAAGCCGATTCGGAGGAGGCGCAGTCACGGCTGCACGCACTCGAAAAAATTTCTTCCGGTTTCGAGCTCGCGAAAATCGATCTCGCGAATCGCGGTCCGGGCGAAGTCTTTGGCGTGCGCCAGTCGGGAATTCCGGATCTCAAAATCGCGAAATTGACAGACCATGATTTGATCAAAAAATCGCGTGAGCTCGGTCAAGAGATTCTCGCTGCGGATCCGTTGCTCCAAAATTTTCCGGAGATTTTAAAAAAGCTGGAGGCAATAGACGAACGCAGAGAAAACAATTAAGCGGTTTTTTTTATTCGGGCACATCTTCAGAAGAATATGCGAATTTGATTTTCTCACGGGTTATTATAGAAGCGAGTTCTTTTTCCAACGAGTCTATATCTTCAAGAACTTTAGACCATTTCGCTAGAGATGATGGTCGTTGGAAAGGGGCTTTCTTTTTTGTTTCACAGATTTGCGATAATGCTTTTGTTTTCCAAAGAATTGCCCAATGAAGTTTAGAGCTTTCCATACCAGGGTTTCTTTTTAGTTCTGCTAATGCGGTGCGCAAAGATTCTAAAACTTCGGTTGCGTCTTCGAGTGATGGAGGAATTGTAATCTCAAAAATTTCAGTCTCAATTTTAGCTTCGGTTATGTTGGTATAGGTTTCGGGCATTTTTGAAAATTAAGAGAGTTAAGTTTAGCGCGCTCTTTTTTCTAAAATCAAATTTCTTTAGAAATAGATCTTTCCATCGCGGAACCATCTGATTACTTCGCCCTACTTCGTCCGCCGCGGCGGACTTCGTAGGACTTCGTTTTCCTGTGTTTAATTTAGAATTTGATTTTGTTTTTTAGAAATAGATCTTTCCATCGCGGAACCATCTGATTACTTCGGGGTACCATTTTTTTTCCAAATCCTGGACTTTGGCGCGCAGGCTTTCGACGGTTTCTTCGTCGGCGATGGCGACTGATTTTTGGCAAATGATTGGGCCGGCATCGACATCGGCGGTCGCGAGGTGAATCGTCATGCCGCTTTCTTTTTCGCCCGCTTTTAAAACTTCTTCGTGCACGCTGCCATCCATTTTCCCGGCGAATTTTGGCAGCAGGCTGGGGTGCACATTCAGAATTTTATTCTCGAATTCAGTGCAAAAATCCGGGCGCAAAAATTTCATCCAGCCGACCATGCAAATCAAATCCGGATTTAAATTTTTCACAGTCGTGAGCAGCTCAGCGTGGAAATTTTCCGCTTTACCATCGAGCACGAAAGTCGGCACGCCGCTCGCGGCGGCACGCTCGACGGCGCCGCAATTTTTATTTGCGACGAGTCCGACGAATTCCACGCCCTGCAATTTTCCAGCGGATTTTTCTGCCAGCATTGCGCCGAAATCAGTGCCATTGGTCGAGGCGAGAACGACGATACGAAAGGATTTTTGGGGATTCAAGGCAGGGGAAATTTTAGCAAACAAGTAAAATCGGTTGATTTTGGCGATAATTTTTCAAAATTAATTCGGCTTTTTTAAGCCGAAAAAACGCTGAATAAATATTTTATACAATTACTTATTATCTTCGACAAGTCATCTTTGCTTGACCTCATGAGAGAGTGCGATTACACTGATATGAAACGCTAAAGAAATCGGAAACAGCTTTTCCTTCAAATCTCGCCAGACCAGAGCAGCAGAATTCAAAACAAATTCTCGGCTGTAAAAAATCAGCTTCGGCTGTTTTGCTTCGCGATGGAGGCGGCCCAAATCACCACTCCACCCACAAAACACGCTTTCAAATAGCGTTTTCAAACAAACAGCAAACCTAAAATTTGCTACCCCGAAAACAAAAACAGAAAGTAGTCGGCGAAAGACTCTAACTTCGCAAGTGAGGCAAAGCATTTTTGGAAAGGAGAACACCTTTCTTTGTGGAAAGGGCGCATCAAGCTCTCAGTTGCAACTCGGCAATTTTTTGCCACCCGCGACCGATAGAGCGCGCTTCGACCGCAATTGAAAAACCCTGACTTCGGTTGGGGTTTTTTATTTTGATTTTTCATTTCGGAATTTTTTCAATTCTCGCTAAAATCCATCCACCTTGTTCCGCAAATTTTTCTATCGTCTCCGACCAAAAGCTCCCGAGGGCAATGTCGTCCTCGCGCTCGACATCGGCAGCGAATTTGTGAAGGCGTTGATTTTTCGGATTGAAGACAATCACGGGTTTGTGATTGGTTATTCCAAAGTCCGCCAAAAACTGGGTGACATGGCAGCGGGGACAGTCGCAAATATTGCTGGTGTGACGGAGACAGCAGGTGCGGCGATGGAGCAGGCGGCGCGATTGGCGGGTGTGCAGCCGGAGCAGGCGGTGATGGGAATCGCCGGTGAATTGGTGCGCGGTGCGACGACGACGATTTCTTACACGCGGGAAAATCCAGAAGTGCGGATCGAATTGCCGGAGTTGCGCGCGATCGTGCAACGCGTGCAGACGCGGGCTTTTGACCGCGTGCGCCGCGAGCTCGCGCGTGACAGCGGTCACAGCGAGATTGATGTGAAGCTGGTCAATGCAGCAGTCATCGATTCAAAAATCGACGGTCAGCGCAGCTCGAATCCAATCGGTTTCCAGGGATCGGAAGTGACGCTTTCCGTTTTTAATTCTTTTGCGCCGCTTGTTCACTTCGGCGCGTTGCAGACGATTGCCGCCGAGTTGGAATTGGACTTGCTCACGATTGCGACCGAACCATTCGCAGTCGCACGCTGCCTGCCGGACGAAGATCTCTCCGCGATTTTCATCGATGTCGGTGGCGGGACGACCGATCTCGCGCTGCTGCGCGGTGGTGGGGAACTCACGACCAAAATGTTCGCAGTCGGTGGACGGACTTTCACCAAGCGCATCGCCCATACTTTGAACATTTCCCAGGTCGAAGCGGAACAAATCAAAATCGATTATTCACAAAACAAGCTCAGCGACCGCCGCCAAAAAATTGTCGAAAATGCGCTCGCAGGCGATATCGATGTCTGGGCGTCGGGTGTCGAGGTCGCGCTCGCGGAGATGCTCGGTGAATCCGAATTGCCGCCGCGGATTTTGCTTTGCGGTGGCGGATCGCGCTTGCCGGAAATTAAAAAAACCCTCAGCGATCCGAAGTTTGCCGCCAATCTGCCTTTCCGCGGAAAGCCGATGGTCAAATTTCTTTGCCCCGATGACATTTCCAATTTCACTGACCAGACCGGCTTGATTCGCACGGTGCAGGATGTGACACCTTTGGCTTTGGCGAATCTCGGGATTTCGCTCGCGGGCGAAGAAGGCATGCTATCTGCGATTCTGCGTAAAACGGTGAAGCTGCTCCAAAATTGAATTCTTCAAAAATTTGAAAAGAAGGGCTAAAATGTAATCCTTTAAAATCTGAAAATTTTGTCAGAGGCTGAAAAAAAATTTCGCGCTGATATGTTTCCTGCTCCACCAAATAGATTTGGAATTAATATTTGTGCTGGTGGTCGCTGGTCATACCGAGAAGGCAAAAGTTTTATTACAGCAGCTTTGCTACGAGATAGAGTAAGGGTGGAAATAGAAATCAGTGATCCAACCGGTGAGATTTTTAATTTTGGTGAAATTTTTGCACGAATATGGAAATTCCAGCGTCCGATTGGCACTAGCGAGATTGATTGGATAGAGTTTAAAATTCTTTTGGAAGGAGAGGTTAAGGAATTAGTTGAAGGAGGAAAATATAAGATTGTTCAAGTTTTTGAAGCACCAAAATTCGCGAGCTAGCTTTTTTTGATTTGCGCAATTCATTTCTTTGCGTCTTGCGTTAAAATGTCCCGGCAGTGGGAGTTTTTGAACCAAAATTCGAAATTGTTTATGTCGACCTCGACGACGAGGTAACGACTATTTTTGGGCAGATTCGTAAAACGCCCGGGAAAAACATCGCGCTCGTGATTCCGGCACGCGCTCAAGTTTTGCAAAGTTTGGTGAGTCTCAAAATTCTCCGCTTCAAATCCGAACACGCCGGCAAGACGCTCACGATCGTGACACGCGACGAAGCCGGGCGGCGACTGGCGGGCGAAGCCGGACTGGCTGCGCTCGAAAATATGAAAGCCGTCGGTTCATCGCCCAAAAATTTGCCAGCGAGTGAACCACTCAAAATCGTCCGCCGTAAATTTAAAATCATCGAGCTTGCCGCGAAAGTTTTTCCGCAATTACAAAAACTCTCGCGTGACGAAATTCCGCTCGCGAAGCTCAGTCCGATTTCCGGTGCCAAAAAAGTCTGGCAGCGAGTCGCCGGTGCGGCTGCGCTGGAGGAATTTTCCGACGATGGCAAAGCGACGCTGGTCGTGCGCGCGCCGTCGCGCCGCATTCTTTTCGGGCTGCTCGCTGGTGCGGTCGCCCTGCTTTTCTTCATTATCTACATCGCTGTCCCCACGGCGACGATTTATGTCACGCCGCGCTCCGATCCACTTTCCAAAGTCGTGAATGTGATTTTCACGGATCGCGTCAGCTCGGGAGCTTCCGAGGCGCTCGACACGCATACGGTGGCGTCAGAATTTCTGACACTCAATTTCACGCGTGATTTGCGCATCGGTGCGACCGGTCAGATTTTCAATGGCTCGTCCTCGCGCGGCGAGGTGACGCTCTACAATCGCTCGAACAAAGACAAATTCATCGTGCCGTCGCGCTTGCGTTCGCCCGAGGGAATTATTTTTCACACGGTTCGCGCACTCACGATTCCAGCGGCGGTGGGTTCTGAGTACGGCTCAGTCGTGGCGGAGGTCGAGGCCTGTCTCACTGACGATCAGAGCTGCGACTGCGTCAATGAGCCCGATACTTGCGAAGGTACTTTCGTCGGCGATCGCGGCAATCTCGCGCCGACCTTCTTCACATTTCCGGCGATTCGGTCGCTCTCACCTTCACTTTTCTGGGGCGAATCCCAAAAGCCCTTCACTGGTGGCGTGACCAAAATTACGAAATTTATTTCCAAGGACGACCTCGACAATGTCAAAGCGACAGTCACGCGCGAAGTCACAGATCTCGCGAAAGAAGAATTGAAAAATATGATTACGCAAAAGAACGAGCTTGAAAAACGCACGCTCGTTTTGCTCGACGATCCGAAGGCAATCTCGATTGAAATTCTCTCAATCAATATTCCGCCGAATCTCGAGGATTTGAAGCAGGATGATTTCGCGGTCGCAGTCTCGGCGCGCGTGCGGGCTGTCGCGTACGAGGCGGACGATTTACGCGCGCTGCTTTTCAATCAGCTTGAGACGAAAGTTCATCCGGAAAAAACACTTGTCAAAATTAATTTTGACAACGCAGTCGTGAGTGTCGAAGAAAATAACTTCGCGGCTGGACGCTTGAAATCGTCCGTGACGATTGATGGTGTCGAGGAATATGACATCTCGAGCGACACGGAGGTCGGCGCGAGACTGGTCGAAAAAATTCGCGCGCGCATTCTCGGTCGTTCGACGGCTGAATCCGAAGCTTACATTCGTAATCTACCGGAAGTCTCGGGCGCGATTATTTCCTCTTGGCCGTTTTGGGCGCACATGATTCCGGATTTGCCGGAGAATGTGAAATTCCGCGTGAAACGCTAAATCAATGAGTAAATGATTAAATAATCCAATAATTAAATCATTCACTCATTGAATCATTTTCTTCTGGTGGGATGACGCGCCAGCGCGTTTCTTTTTCCAATTTCCCTGGGACGGCGAAACCCGCAGCTTTGACATGACCGCCGCCGCCGAATTGGCGTGCGATGGCGGCGACATCAGTCGCATCGTCGAGCGTGCGTAGGCTCGCTTTCACGAGTCCGCCGCGTTCACTCAGGAGAATCGAAAATTTCGCGTTCGGCACGGCATTCACATAATCCACCACGCCAGCGAGATCTTCGTCGCGTGCGCCTGCATTTTCAAAATCTTTCCTCTGTGCGACCGCGAGTGTCACGCCTTCGTCCGTCTGGCGCAAACTTGTCAGTACGCTGCCCCAGAGTTTCAGCGCGGGGAGCGGAGTCGAGCGGTAGATATTTTTCGCAATCGCAAAATTATTCGCACCCTGGCGCAACAATTTCGCCGCGAAACGCAGCGTTTCCGGGCGCGTGTTCGAATGGCGGAAGCTGCCAGTGTCCGTCGAAATTCCGCAGAGCAGGCAAGTCGCGACAGCGGGCGTGATTGGGATTTCCAAAATTTCAAATAACTTCGTCAAGATCGAACAGGTCGCGCAAAATTCCGGGTTCACGATTTGCACATCACCGAAATCGCTCGCGACAGGATGGTGGTCGATTTTCACCAATTTCCGCGATCCGTCGAAAAGCTCAGGTTTCGACTGGTCGAATCCGGTTTGGTGAATGTCGCCGCAGTCGAGGACGATGATGAGGTCGAATTCTGCCGCGTCGAAGTCGTTGACGATTTTTTCGCTGGTCGGCAAAAATTTCAAAATCGCCGGGGCGGGATCGAGACAGCCAGCAGTCACGACGCGTCCGGCTTTCGCCAAAACTTGGAATAAGGCGAGCAAGCTGCCGAGCGCGTCGCCGTCCGGATTTTTATGTGTGAGCAATAAAATCTTGCGTGCAGTGAGCAATGCATCTTCGAAGTTCGCGATTTGTTTTGGGTCAAGATTTAGCATGGAACATTAAGCATGGAACATGGAACATGGAGCAACGCGAGGTTTATTTTTCTCGATAATTTGAATTTTTTCGCGCGCTTGTTTGTGAAGATGTGAAGATAAGGACTGATTCTAGTTTTTCCAAAAAAGCGAAGCTAGTAAATCAGCTTGCGTCTCGCTCAGAATGTTGGCGAATTATTTCTCGAGGTGGTATTTGCCAGCCTGCAAATCACTTACGAGCTTGCCGCGCTCGATACGAATCACTCTTTTTTTGATGCGGTCGACGGTCTCGCGGTCGTGCGTCGCGAGGATGACAGTCGCGCCAGCTTTATTGATATCGAGCAAGAGATCGATGATTTCCGCGCCGGACTGCGGATCGAGATTGCCGGTCGGTTCGTCGCCGATGATGAGCGCCGGTTCGTGGACGAGTGCGCGCGCGAGCGCGGTGCGCTGGCATTCGCCACCGGAGAGCTGTGACGGAAAAGCATTTCTGCGGTGGGTGAGTCCGACGATGCCGATGACTTCATCGACTCTTTTTTTAATCAGGCTCGACGGATCGCCGCAGACTTCGAGCGCGAAGGCGATGTTTTCGAAGACCGTTTTCTTCGGCAGTAATTTGTAGTCTTGGAAAATCACGCCGACTTTGCGGAGATAAAGCGCACGCGAAATTTCATCGAGATTATTAATCTCATAATTATCGACGGAGACTGAGCCCTCGGTCGGATGAATCGCACCAGTCAAGAGATTCACGAAAGTCGTCTTGCCTGCACCGCTCGGCCCGACGACGCTGACGAATTCGCCGCCGCCGATTTCGCAATTCACGCGATCCAGCACCGTGCGGCTACCGTATTTTTTCGTGGCGTTTTCGAAGACAATCACGAGTGGAATTTTAGATTTAAAATTTAAAATTTAAAATTGAAGTTTGGAGATTTAGTGTTTGAGAAAACTTTTAGAATTTTGAGAACTTTACGAAAAACAAATTTTCAAAATTGCGCCGTTCCTCGTTCTGGGCTGAATGATGTAAAATCCCCCTCGTGGACAAAATCGCTGTTCTCGACTTCGGCGGGCAGTACGCTCACTTGATTGCGAATCGCATTCGGCGGGCGGGGGTTTTCGCTGAGATCATCATTCCCCAAAATCTCGTCGATCCAGCCACTGAGCTGAAAGATTTCCGCGCGGTGGTTTTGAGCGGCGGTCCGCAGTCCGTGCTCGAAAAAAACTCACCCAAAGTTGATCCGGCGATTTTCGCGATCAAAAAACCGATTCTCGGGATTTGTTACGGTCTGCAATTTCTCGTTCATGCGCTTGGTGGTCAAGTCAAAAAAGCGGCGGGCGGGGAGTTCGGTGAAGCGAAATTAAAAATTACCGGTAAGTCGAAATTACTGGCTGGTCTGCCCAAGGCTTCGACCGCTTGGATGAGTCACGGCGATGAAGTCAAAAAATTACCAAAAGGTTTTGAGAAAATTGCTTCGACTGCGGACTGCGAATTTGCTGCGATTGAAGATTCTGCTCGTCAAATTTTCGGCGTCCAATTTCACCCTGAGGTGAAGCACACGGAATTCGGCGAAAAGATTCTGGCGAACTTTCTCAAAATTTCCGGCGCGAAAAAAAGCTGGGACCTCGACAAATTTCTGAAAGACGAAATTTCCAAAATTAAAAAGCAGGTTGGTCAGAAAAAAGTTTTTCTACTCGTCTCGGGTGGAGTGGATTCGACGGTTGCCTTCGCACTGCTCGAAAAAGCACTCGGCAAAAAACGCGTTTTCGGTCTGATGATTGACACGGGTTTGCTGCGCCAAAACGAAGCCGAAGAAGTTCACAAGAGTTTGACCAAGGCGGGCTTCGCCAATTTAAAAGTTGCGAATGAGGCTGGTCACTTCGCGGCTGCGCTCAAAAATATCACTGACCCGGAAGAGAAACGCCGTATCATTGGGCGCGTTTTTCTCAAGGTGCAGCGCAAAGTTTTGAAACGCCTGCGTTTCAATCCGCGCGAGTGGCTGCTCGGACAGGGCACGATTTATCCGGACACCATCGAGTCGGCGGGGACAGCCAATTCCGACAAAATCAAAACACACCACAACCGTGTCGAGGAGATTGAAAAAATGATTGAAAAAGGTTTACTCGTCGAGCCGCTCGCGGAACTTTACAAGGACGAGGTGCGTGAAGTCGGTCGCAAATTGAAGCTGCCGAAAAATTTAATCGAACGCCATCCTTTTCCGGGGCCAGGTTTGGGTGTCAGGATTCTTTGCGGTGAATCCGAAAAACCGAAAACGACGAATAAGATTGAGACTGAGATTAATCGCAAATGGAAAATTCGCGGCAAAGTTTTGCCACTGCGTTCAGTCGGTGTGCAGGGCGATGCGCGGACCTTCGCGCACCCGGTCGCGCTCTTCACCGCGTCGCGCGATTTCGACAAGCTCTCGGCGATGGCGACCTGGATCGTCAATAAATTCCCCGAGATCAATCGTGTCGTTTTAGGTCTCGATGTCGCGAAAGCGCCGCGCGTTTTTTTGGCGGCTCCAGCGAAGCTGACCACCTCGCGCGTCGAGCTGGCGCGCGCCGCTGATGCCGTCGTGAATCAGGCTTTGTCCGCGCAAAAACTTTACGCCAAGGTTTGGCAATTTCCGGTCGTGCTGGCACCGGTTTTCGAAAAAGGCGGCGAGGCGATTATTCTGCGACCGATTAATTCAGAAGAGGCGATGACCGCGAATTTCGCGCGCTTACCCAAAACTTTTTTCGCGACGGTCACCAAAAAATTACTCAAGCTTGATGGTGTCGAGCATGTTTTTCTCGACCTCACGAATAAACCGCCGGCGACGATTGAGTGGGAGTGAAGGAATTTAAAATTTAATATTTTCGATTGAAAATTAAGAAAAGTCGGAAAGCGTAAATCTGAGATTTTTTGTTACTTTTTTAGAAATTTTCCGTAGAATATTAAAGCAAACAAATTTAACCCTTTTAAAATGCCTTCTCCTCATCCTTTTCAAAACTTCGATTGGTCACTCAAGTCGATTGCGAAGATTTTCGTGGCGTTTTTGATCGGCATCGTCGCACTCGCACTCGTCGCCGGTATCATCTCGTTCGCTTTCCAGACGATTGTCTCGCCATTCACTGGCAGCAATTACGATCGTGGATACGCCGAGACGGCGATGATGGATGCGAGCTATTCCAAAGGCATGGGTTTGAGCTCGTCGAATATCATGCCGCCGATTCCTAGTCCGGAGGGTGGAGTCGTCGATGCGACTGCCGAAGATTACGAAGTCAAAACCTATTCGGCGAATTATCAGCCGAATGATAAAACTAAAATTTGCGCCACGATTATCGGTCTGAAATCGGATCCGGAGATTGTCTTCTCGAATTCAAACGAAGACGAGCAAAGTTGCTCTTTCACCTTCGAGATTCCGAATGCGCGTGCGGAGGAAATTGTCACCTTGCTTAAAAATCTCAATCCGGAAAACCTGAGTGCGAATATCTACACGATTCAAAAAGCGGTCGAGGGGACGAGTGACCAACTTGCGATTCTTACGCAAAAATTGGAACAAACCGAGGCGACGCTCACAGAAGCGCAGGCATCGTATGCGGATTTGATGAAGCTCGCGACGAGCTCACGCGACATCACTAATTTGACGCAATTGATCACGCTCAAGATTTCGGCGATTGAGCAACTCGCGCAAACCAAAATTTCCATCAACCAAGAGATTGAACAAGTGCAGCGCAGTCGCGCTGACTTGTTGCGCCAGATTGCCAACACGACTTTCAATGTCTCGGTTTACGAGCAAAAATTCATCGACTGGAAACAGATTGGCGATAGCTGGAAACAGGCAATTCGCGATTTCGTTTCGAGCGTCACTGATCTGACTCAATTCGTCTCAATCCGACTCGTGAGCTTCACTCTGTATGCTGCGGCGGCGATTGCCTATCTCGCGATTGTGTTCGCCTTCCTCAAAGTGCTTTGGTTGCTGGGTAAAAAAGTTTGGAAGTTCGAGCGCAAGAAATAATTCAATTTGAAATTGGCATTGTAGAGACGCGATTAATCGCGTCTCTACTTTTTTGTTAAAATCTCGCAAATGAAGAATTTTTACATTACGACTTCGCTGCCTTATGTGAATGCCGCGCCGCATGTCGGCTTCGCGATGGAGGCGATCGAGGCGGATGCACTCGCGCGATTCCACAAGCAAAGAGGTTTCACGGTCCGCCTCCAGACCGGGACGGACGAGCACGGTCTCAAGATTCAAAAAACCGCAATCGAAAATTCGACCACGCCGGAAAAATTGACCGCGGAGAATTCCGCAAAGTTCCGCGGGCTCAAGAGCGCGCTTGATTTTGATTTCGACGATTTCATCCGCACTTCGGACTCGCCGCAACATGCCGCTGCCGCGCAAAAACTTTGGCAGAAAATCGCGGCGGCGGGCAAGCTAGAAAAACGCAAATATGCCGCGAAGTATTGCGCGGGTTGCGAGGAGTTCAAGAGCGAAAAAGATTTGGTTGATGGTCATTGCCCGAATCATCCGAATTTAGATTTGGAAGATATCGAGGAAGAGAATTATTTTTTTCGGCTCTCGGATTTCTCCGCGCAGATTCTCGCAATTCTCGGCAAAAAAGTTGAAATTCTGCCGCACTTCCGCGCGAAAGAATTTCTCAATGTGGTCAAGGAAGGATTGCACGACATTTCATTTTCGCGCTCTTCCAAAAAATTAAAATGGGGAATTCCCGTGCCAGGCGATGCTTCGCAGACGATGTATGTTTGGTGCGATGCTCTCACGAATTACATTTCCGCGATTGATTTCGCGAATGAAGGCGCGGACTTCCAGAAGTGGTGGCTTGATGCCGAAAAAATTCATATCATTGGCAAAGACATTGTCCGTTTCCACGCTGGGATCTGGCTCGGGATGTTGCTCGCGGCGGATGTGCCACTGCCGGACAAAATTTACATTCACGGCTTCATCACTTCTGAAGGTGAGAAGATGTCGAAGTCGCGCGGCAATGTCGTCGATCCGTTTGAGATTTCCAAAGAGTGGGGCAGTGACGCGCTGCGTTTTTATCTGCTCTCTGAAATTCCAAATGGTCAGGACGGTGATTTTTCGCAAACGCGTTTTGAAGAGGTTTACAATTCGCAACTCGCGAATGGTCTGGGCAATTTGGTCAGTCGGGTTATTATTTTGGCTTTGAAGTTGGGTACAAATTTAAATTTGGCTGAAACTAAAAGTAGCGACGCATCTCGAAGCGTAGAAAAAATGTGGCAGCAAATTGAAAATTCAATGAGCGGTGAGTTTGATTTTCGCGAAAGTTTGCGGGCGATTTTCGATTTGGTTGAATTTGCTAATAAGTTTATAGCTGACCAAAAACCATGGGAGTTAAAAGATGGGGACGAGAAAGAAGAAAAGGTCACGATTTATTTGAGTTTACTTTTTCAAATTGCGCTTGCGCTTAAACCTTTTCTTCCCAAGGTTTCCCAAAAAATTGCGCAAAGTTTGGGAGTGAGCTTGGAAGGTAATTTCGACAATTTGAAAAAATGGGGCGCAGTTTCGGAATTTAAATTAACCAAGCCGGAAATTTTGTTTCCGAAAAAAGCTTAGAATCAACTGTTGAACTATGATAGGCATCACGCCAAGAAGGCACTCTCGTTAACCCCCGAGATATCTCGGGGGTTAACTGCCTCAAAAATATTCAAAGATTGAAAATTAGTCTCATAAGATTGCTTCGTCGCTGCGCTCCTCGCAATGACAAATGCCAAAAACTACCAATCCTGAAGGGACTCCTTCGGGACTACCAACTACCAACTACCAACTATTAACTATTAACTAAGAATGAAGGGAATTATCCTCGCCGGCGGAAAGGGAACGCGCTTGCTACCGCTGACGAAATTCACGAATAAGCATTTGCTGCCGGTGCATGATCGACCGATGATTTTTTTTCCGCTCACAACTTTAAAAAATTCAGGTGTTCGCGAAGTCTTGGTTGTGACAGATGGAAAATATTTGGCTGAGTTCAAAAAAGTTTTGGCTAAATTTCCCGGTCTCAAAATTTCCTTCGCGCTGCAAAAAAAACCGGACGGCATCGCGGGTGCTTTGCGCTTGGCGGAAAAATTCTCCGCTGGTGAAAATATCGCGGTGATTCTCGGCGACAATATTTTCGAAGCTGATTTCAAAAAGGATGTTTGCGAATTCAGATCTGGCGCCAAAGTTTTTCTCAAAAAAGTCGCCGACCCGGAAAGATTCGGCGTCGCTGAAATTCGCGGGACGAAAGTCAGCAAAATTATCGAGAAACCAAAAAATCCCCAAAGTGACCTCGCAGTCGTAGGACTCTATTTTTTCGATAAAAGCGTGTTTGACATCATTCGCAAAATGAATCCGAGTAAAAGAGGCGAGCTTGAAATTACCGATGTGAATAATTTTTATCTTCAAGAAAAATCACTTATTTGCTCGAAAATTAAAGGTTTTTGGACCGATGCCGGGACTTTCGAGAGTCTCGCCGCGGCGACAAAATTAGTTCGGGAAAAAGGTCGAAAATAAATTTGTTTTGGTTTTTCAAAAAATCTAAAATTTTCGCAACAAATTTAACCCCCCCAAAAAAATGCAACTCATCCAAAAACTGCGTGACCGCAAAGGTTTCACGCTCGTTGAGCTTATCGTGGTAATCATGATTATCGGTATTCTCGCCGCGACGCTCTTGCCGAAGGTGATGGGTGCTCCGGCGAAAGCGCGTGATGCCGCTCGTGAAGCTGACTTCAATGCAATCGCGACTGCGATGGAAATGTATTACGCGGACAATAGTGTTTATCCAACTCCTTCAGCTGATGATACAGTTGGGGCTTTGTTGGTTACTAACGGTTATATGAAAGCAGATTTGAAAGATCCGCAGGATGAAGCGGCGTATATTTATGTCTACTGTACAGCCTCGCGTAATGGTATTGCTAACCAAGCTTTTGCGCTTGGCACCTATTTAGAGTCTTCGACTGGTGCTGTTCGTCATCTAGAAGTTGGTGATCCAATTATTACTCCGGCGGCAGATGGTGCGACGAAAGCTGCTCCGAAGTCACCCGCGACGATTGGAACATACGAGTATGGGCTCAGCGTCTGTGTGGATTTATAAGAACTTCAAATAGTTTTAAGAAAAGAGGGTGCGATGCGCCCTCTTTTTATTTCCGGCTTTCCGCAAAGCACTTCCAAAAGGTGAATTCGTTGTAGCCAAACTTTTGGATGATCCGGCAGTTTTTCAGCAGAAACTTTTTTGGCAAGAGCTCGCCTTCGCTGTAAATTTGCTTCGACGATTTGATGCTGTTTTCTCCCGTGATGACGAGAGGGACTTTGGTCTGGCTGAGATTGCGCAGTCTTTTTTCTGTTGAAGCAATTCCAATAGTTTCCCACTTCGCGTATGTATCGAAGTCGTGCTCGAAAATTTGACGATTCGCCATGAGCGCGAGTAGTGGCGTCAGATTCCCAATGCCCCAAATTGCTTCACTCGGTTTGGTCTCTCGCTCTAAGATTTGCAGCATTTGCTCTAGGTCTGCGATTTGACCGAGATTGCCATCCACCTTGTAATAATCCCAAACGCTATAAAGTGAGCTGAAAACAAGCGTAATAAGAATCAGCGGCAAGATGAATTTTTTAACGCCTGGATTTTTTTCCAGGAATAGCTGACCAAGTAAAATTGCGAGGATTGCAGCCAGTGGCTGAAAGTAGAAATAAAAAATTTCGTTGAAAAATGCGCAAAAAATCAAAATACCTACGGAGCTGATGACGGCGGGTTTGAGGAGGGCATTTTTTTGTTGTAGCCAAAATCCGACACCAAGCGTCACGACCAGCGCGGAATTGTATTTTAGCAGCGCCAGGAAGATGGATGCTCTTTCGGATACGGGTTTGGCGAAGTGATTGAAAAAAATTAAATCAAGATATTTTCCGCCAATCGTGAGCCAAAAAAATAAATTTGGAATTCCGAACGAGACGAATCCGCCCAAAATAAAACTAAAAAAAGCCTTTCTGTTTTTTAGTAGCGGAAGTAAAAAAATTGCTGGTATTATCCCGTAGAGTTTCGTCAGCGCGGCTAAGCCGAAAAATATGCCTGCGAAGAAAAATCTTTTTTGCTGGAAAAAAATTAGCCCAAGAATGACAAAGGGAGTGAGGATGGTCGCGCCAAGTAAGAAATCCGCATGGGCAAAAACTACGCCCGCAAAAAGAAAAGTAATCGCAGCGAGCAAGCCGGCTTGAAATTGTCGCTGCAGGCTGAAAAAAGTGAAAATTAAAAAACTCGAAATAATTGTGATTAGCTGCGGAACAATCAAGGCAGCCGTGAGATTGAACCCGAAAAACATTTGCCACAGCGCCGTGAAATAGGGAATCAGCGGTGGAGAAGAATAAAAAAAGTCGCGGTAAGGCAGATTGCCATTCAGAATCTCTTTGCCGGCATACCAGTAAATCCAGGCGTCGCCGCTGCGCGGAGCGAGAAATCCGAGGCGAAATTTCCACCAAGCAAAAACAATTAAGCCAAACAGGAGCCACCAAAAAAACTTGTTATTTGTGAGGCTGTAGTTCTTAAGTTTGGCAAAATTTGGCATCAGCGCAAATCATCGTAGCTTTTCAGCGCTTCATTTAGCACGAAGAAAGTCAGGAGGAGCGCGCCGAAATTTAAGAAAATGTGGGAGAGCATTTAAGCGAACAAGAAGCCATTGCCGCAGCCGTCAACAAAAATTTTTTCGCCAGGACGCGGAGCGCAGAGAATTCGTCCATCGCTCGCCTCGATGCGCGTGTGTCCCTTGCGCTTGTACACGACGCGTTGCTCGTCCATCCAAGTGCGTGGCGCGATTTTGAAGATTTTTAGCATTGTATTTACATTGTCACCACGAGCGGAGCGAAGTGGTCTCGTGGACTCTTATGCTCGTGCCGGGATTGCTTCGTCCGCCGTGGCAGACTCGCAATGACATTTATCGTTCACTCAAAAAGCGGCGCGAGAGTCTTCACGAGCCAGCTTTTTTTACGGGTTTTCAGGTTCAAAATTTCGTTTTGTTCATTCAAAACTTGGCAGTACGGACAGCGTTCTTGTTTGGTAGAAATCGCTTTTCCGCATTCTAGGCAGCTTGTAATCATGGAGTGGTGAGCATTTGACTGTCGAGAAATTTCTCGATGTCGCTCTCCCGGATCCGATAAACCCGACCAATTTTCGCACCGCGCAATTTCCCGTCTTTGATGTAGTTCAGGATGGTAAAAGGGTGCAATTGCAGCATTTCGCCGACCTGATCGGGAGTGAGGATGCGATCTTGCATAATTCGTCGTTTGAAGGGATCGAATTTTATTCAATCCGAGACGATTTAGCAAGATTTGAGTCAAGGTAATTCAACCGGGAGCAACTAAATGTAGTATAGGCAGTCTAGGCTCGATTATCAACATTTTAGTCAAGTTAATTTAAAAAGACCCAATTTAATTAAAGCTGATTAAATTTAATTAAAGTTGGGATGCTTTGGTCTCGCCCGAGACAACGGAATCAAAATTTGTTCAAGCCCAAGATATTGTAGCACAAAACAGCTTGAAAGAAATAGTTTTATCGTTTTTGGCGAAACTTAAAACCATTCGCGAGAATTTCAAGTAGCTTCGGACAAGTTAGAAAAATTTGAGACGATTGGGAAGTGGTTTAAAAGAAGTGCTTAAAGCTTAGCGAGACAGTGAACACATTTTTTATGGTAAAATCATATTCGAGATGGCAGGCAATACTTTCGGCAGCGTCCTCAAAATTACGACTTTCGGTGAGTCACACGGCGTCGCGCTCGGTTGTGTGATTGACGGCGCGCCTGCGGGCATTTCGATTTCCGCTCGGGAAATTCAGCTCGAGCTCAATCGGCGACGACCGGGTCAGTCGAAAGTGACGACGGCGCGTGATGAAAAAGATCAGGTTGAAATTCTTTCGGGAGTTTTCGAAGGCAAGACGCTCGGCACACCGATCGCTTTACTGATTCGCAATCAGGACCAAAAATCGGCTGATTACGCCAAGCTCAAGAACATTTTTCGACCGGGACACGCGGACTTCACTTGGCAGCAAAAATTCGGTCTGCGCGATTTCCGCGGTGGCGGGCGCTCGTCGGGTCGTGAGACGGTCGCGCGAGTTGCGGCAGCCGCGATTGCGCGCAAAATTCTCGACTCAAAGAAAATTAAAATCATCGCCTTCGCGCAAGAAATCGCTGGCATCGTGTCCCAAAAGTTCGACGCGAAAGTGATTGAAAAAAATTTAGTCCGAGCAGCTGATCCGGTCGCGGCGCAGAAAATGGAGGCGGCGATTGTCGCGGCGCAAAAAGCGGGCGACTCGGTCGGCGGCGTGATTGAGATTCGCGTGCAAAATGTGCCGGCGGGATTGGGTAATCCAGTTTTTGACAAAATCTCGGCGCGACTTGGTGCGGCGCTGCTTTCGATTGGTGGAGTTAAGGGAATTGAATTCGGTATCGGTTTCGCTGCCGCCAAATTGCGCGGCTCAGAGATGAATGATGAGTTCATTTCTCTGAAAAAAAAGAAAACGAATCGCGGCGGAGGGATTGCCGGCGGAATCACGGACGGCTCGGAAATTATAATTCGTCTCGCTGTGCGACCGACAGCCTCAATCTCATCGCCTCAAAAAACAATTGACGCCAAGGGCAAAGCTCAAAGAATCCAAATTGCTGGTCGCCACGATCCCTGCCTCGTGCCGCGCATCATCCCGGTCGCGGAGGCGATGGTCGCGCTCACGCTGGCGGATCTTTTGCTCGCGAGTCGGGCTGATCGGATTTAAAAAATCTAAATTTTGAACGACTGGCAGTTGTAGTTTTTTACCAGTGTTAAAATTCTCGCGATGATTAAGAGTGTCACGCTTTCGATTAATTCCGTGATTTCGTGGTTGCTCAAGATTTTCATGTTTGTCGTCACGATTTATTTTTTTGCAGAAGGAAATTATCTTTTGTCTGGTTTCGCATTTTTGACTTTGGCGATTTCGCTGATTCCGGCAATCGTCAATCGCAGCTACAATGTGAACTTGCCTTGGAATCTCGATTTTCTACTAACACTTTGGCTTGCATTTTCTTTGCTCGGCGAATTGGGTTTTTACGCTGAGATTTGGTGGTGGGATGATTTCCTACATTTCGCGGGGACAGCGGTGCTCGTCTATCTCGCTTTCGTGCTCGTTTACGCGCTCAATTTCACCAAAAAAATTCGTCTCTCGATTCCACTAATCGGTTTTTTTACTTTTATCTTCGGCGTGGCTTTCGGTGCGCTGTGGGAAATCGCCGAATTTTACGCTTGGAAAATCACCGGCACGGACGCGCTCGCGATGGGTACGCCGCCGGATTTTCGCGTCGGGCTGCTTGATACTTTTTCCGATTTGCAATTCGACGCCGCTGCTTCGATTTTCGTCGCGCTGCTCGGAATGAAATATGTCGCGCGTCAACGCCATGTCAAATTGCGCGAATGGATGCGACCATTCATCGAGATTTTCGGAGAAAAAATTAAAGTCGTGCGCAGCAAGGCGCGTCGCCAAATTAAGCCACCGCGAAAATAATTTCGCGCGCGGGTAACATGAAGGGTTGTTAAGTCATAAGTCATAAGTCATAAGTATTAAACATTGTGAGTTAACGCAAGCGTGGATAAACCTTGTCAAAAGTCAAAATGCTCGAAATTCCAAGGCTTGCGGTTTGGACATTGAAAATTATTACGTAAATTATGAGGCTGGAAAATTAGAAAAGTTCCTAACTTATTCCTCGAAAGCAATTTCTGATTTGAGCTAATCAATAGTGGTTCGTTTCGAGCAGCTCGGACATTTAATTTTCGCGGCTGCGGTTTTAGCTCCAATCAAGTAGAATTTCCGCAATGCCCGCCAAAATTTTTTCGGCGACGACGGTTGGATTGAATTGCGAGATTATTGAAGTGGAAGTTGATTTACTTTCCGGTCTTTCGAAATTCCTCGTCGTCGGACTCGGCGACACGGCTGTCCAGGAGTCGCGCGAGCGGGTGCGTTCCGCCGTCAAAAACTCCGGCTTCTTTTTTCACACGCAGCGCATCACCGTCAATCTCGCGCCGGCGGATTTGCCGAAGTCTGGTCCGAGCTTCGACTTTCCACTCGCGGCGGGGATTCTGCTGGCGAGTCGTCAGATTCGCATTCCGGAAATCGAAACCACAATTCTGATTGGCGAGCTCGCGCTCGACGGCGCGACGCGCGGCGTGGCGGGAATTCTCCCAATCGTCGCGGAGGCGAAGAAAAAAGGCTTCCGTAATTTTTTCGTGCCGGCGGAGAATGCACGCGAGGCGGCAATCATTGACGGTGTCCAAATTTTCCCAGTGACAAGCTTGCTCGAATTTGCACGGCACGCTTCGGGCACGCAAAAAATTCAGCCGCTGCCGAAATTGGACATCTCCGAATTAATCGTCGAAGAAAATGATGGCATCGATCTCGCGCATGTCCGCGGACAAGAACACGCGAAACGCGCGCTCACCGTCGCGGCTGCCGGCAGTCACAATCTGCTTTTTTCTGGACCGCCGGGGAGTGGCAAGACGATGCTCGCGCGAGCCTTTCGTACGATTCTGCCCAGAATGTCGGTCGCCGAAATTCTCGAAGTCTCCAAGATTTATTCAGTCGCCGGTTTGATTCCTGCCAAAAGTCCGTTGATTTCGACCCGACCATTTCGGGCGGTGCACCACACGGCGAGTGGCGTTTCGATCGTCGGTGGCGGGCGCAAAGTCGGTCCGGGCGAAATTTCGCTCGCGCACAAAGGTGTACTTTTTCTCGACGAGATTGCGGAATTTCCAACTCAAGTGCTCGAAGTTTTACGCCAGCCGCTCGAAGACGGCGTGATTGCGATTTCGCGGGCGGCGGGAACTGTGAATTTTCCGGCGCGCTTCACGCTGATTGCGGCGATGAATCCTTGCCCTTGTGGGTTCGCGACTGACACCGAGCGCACTTGTAAATGTTCGCCGCGCGAGATTGAACGCTACCAAAAAAAATTATCCGGACCACTGCTTGATCGCATCGATCTGCATGTCGATGTGCCGCGCGTCAAATTCGAAAAGCTCGACGCACCGATTTCCGCTGAGTCGAGTGAGTCGGTTCGGCGCAAAGTTCAGGCGGCGCGCGACATCCAGCTTGAACGGTTCGCGAAATTAAAAATTCACGCGAACTCCGAGATGTCGAGCGAACAGACCAAGAAATTTTGCGTGCTCGATGAGCCGACCAAAAAATTACTCGAACAGGCTGTGACGCATTTTCAGTTATCAGCACGCGCGTATTATCGGATGCTCAAATTAGCGCGCACGATTGCCGATTTGGAAAATTCGGAAAAGATCAAAACCAATTTTGTCGCTGAGGCTTTGCAGTATCGTCCGAAAAATAGCGAATTCTGAAAATGAAGCTTTAATTAAATTTCAGCAAGAGGGACTTGCTCTCGGAATCAGAAAAGAGTCAAATATAACAGATGTTTTCTTCTTGCAAGAAAAGAATCGGGTCGCTCCTCATAGTGGTGGTGGTGCTTCTTGTTTTGTGTGGATACTTTAGTTCGCTTCACACCGATCTGCTTGCGACCGGTTTGATTGATGAGAGCTTGAAAGAAAAATTGCGCGCGCGTCCGTATCTCACGCCGCAAGAGTACGAGGAAATTCTCCAAAAAATCGAGCGAGTTCTGGAGGTCAATCCAGATGATCTTTCGGCGAATCTTTTGAAAGTTCAGCTCGAGACGACGCCGCTACAGCGCTAAACTTTCGGTTCGAATTCTTTCAATTTTTCCTTCACGGCTTCGTTGTAGGGTGACAATTCCAAAATGCGTTCGCAGGTTTTGATGGCGGCTTTGAAATTGCCAGCCAATTCGTAAGCTTCGGCGAGCGCGAAAAGATATTCCAGATTGCGGTGGTCGCGCTTCACGGCATTTTTGAAAGCTTGTTCGGCTGCGGGAAAATCCTTCAGCTTCAAATAAATTTGACCGAGCGAGAGCCAGCGCTCGGCTTTGGTTGCGTCGATACGAATCGCATTTTCGTAAGCTTCGCGTGCGAGGGGATATTTTTTCTGCCGATAAAACGCGAGACCGAGATTGCCGAAATGGCGCGCGTCTTTCGGTTCGAGTTCGATTAGCTTTTGAAAAATCAGTTCAGCTTTTTTCCACTCTTCACGGTGCAGGTAAGTCAGACCCAGGAAAAGATTGGCTTTCGGATTGTGCTCGTCGAGCGCGATGATTTGAATCAAAGTTTTCTCCGCTTCGCGCCACTCGGCGCGTGCGAAATGCGTCTCAGCTTTGCGCAAGAGCACGGCGATTTGCCCGAGACTCTCTTGAATTTTGTGCGATTTTTCTTCGAGCGAAAGGCGCGTGCGCAGCAAGTTTTCCGAGCGAGATTCCGTATTGAGCTTCTGCTGCTCGCGCTCGAATTTGCGCTGCATTTGCTTCGCGGAGACATTCATTTTTTTGCGGCGCAAGAGCACGCCGGCGATTCCGCTGCCACTGACGAGAATGAGATAGGGTTGAATCATTTGCTAGATTTTACAATTTTCACATCAGCGGCGGGGAAAATTTGCGCGCCGCCTTTTTCGAGATAAACCTTGACGCTTTGATTTAGGATATCGAGCGAGATGACTTTGCCTTCGCCTTTTTCCGTCAGGACGCGGGCGCCCCAGTGCGGCATTTTTTTGCGCAGCTCGGTGTATTCTTCGAGCTCATAATTCAGACAGCAGAGCAGCTTACCGCAGGGTCCGGAAAGTTTGTCCGAGCCTTTCATCGCGAGCTCCTGCGTTTTGACCATTTCCATCGTGATGCTTAAGAAGCGCGAGATCACTCCGCTCGAGCAGCACAGCGCCCGTCCGCAAATCCCGAAGCCGCCGCAGGCTTTGGCGCGGTCGCGCTGTCCGAGCTGGCTCAGGTGAATTCTTTTTTGCAGCATGCCGGCGAGCCGTGGCACGACTTCTTTGAAATCGATGCGTTCATTGGCAGTGAAAAATAAATTCACTTCGCCACCTTCGAAATTGACACGCGCTTCGACGATTTGCATTGGTATGTTAATTTCCGTGATTTTGGCGCGCGTTTTTTCGAGTGCGTCCGCGGCAATCTGGGCGTTCGCTTCGATTTTCTCCAAATCTTTCGCGGTTGCTTGGCGCAAAATTTTGCCGTCGAGCAGGATTTCATCCGCCGCTAATTTCTGGCGGTCAACAAAAATAATTTCGCCGAAATTTTGCCCGTGCTCTTTTTGCTCGAAGATAATTTTGTCGCCGACTTTCAAATCGAATTCGTTGTCAGCACTCGAAACGAAAATTGTGTCGTCGTAAAAACTTTTGAGACCGAGATTCATCAGATTTGAAGTAAAAGATTTTCGACCGCCAAACGCGAGTTCACATTGTGTCCGATCAGTTCGCGAGTTGAGTCGAGTTCGCGGATTAATTCTACAAGTTTTTTGGTCGAATAGCGCGAATTGGCGACGGGATTTTTCGCGCGGGTGAGCAGGAAGCCACGCAAAAAATACGCGAAGGCTTCCAAAAATTTCTGCGTTTCAGCGTTGTTCGCGCTCACCCTTTCGGCGAACGCCAATTTTTCACTGACGCTGGGTTTTTCCACCAAATTTTTCAGCTGCTCGAAATACTCCTTGAATTCCCGGAAGACGGTCGGGTCGGCCGCTAATTTGTCGGCGCGAATCGGTTTGCCCATCGCGAAATTCACGACGCGGCTGCGCTCGGCTTCGCTCAGGTCGGGGAATTTTGCGCGAATCTGCGCGTCAATCGCAGTCGGACTCACATTCCCAAAATTCAAAACACGGCAGCGTGAGACGATGGTCGGGAGCAACAGCGGCAGATTATTCGTCGTCAAAATAAAAACAGTGCGCGGCGGTGGCTCTTCTAAAGTTTTCAGAAAAAAATTCGTGGCTTCGCGATTCAGCCGTTCGATTTCATGCAGCACAAAAACATTCCAGCTGGCAGTCGCGTGATTTACGCGACTCAAAATTTCCCGCAAGTCGTCGATGCGAATCGTATTCGTTTTGGCCTTCGGATTTTTCATCCGCTGGGTTTGATTGAAATTCGATTTGCGTGCGAGCAGGTCGAGATCTTCATTCACGCCCTCGATCCACAAATCGCCGACGAGCGTGAGATTCGGATGGATATTTGCGCGAATCAATTTGCAATCGGGGCATTCGCCGCAAGCGCGATTTTCACAAATTAAAAGTTGTGCGAAAAATTTTGCGGCGGTGAATTTCCCGACTTCGGCTGGTCCGGCAAAAAGATAGGCGTGTGAAATTTTTCCGCTCGCGAGATCGTTTTCCAGCTCGGCGAGCCGATTTTCATTGCCCGTCGTCGGCCAGGAGAATTGCAGCATTCCAAAAAATTATTTGCCAACGCGGACTTTGGCGGCGCGCAAAATTTTGCCATTCAGCTCGAATCCCTCTTCGACCAAATCCAAAATTTTCCCCGACTCGCCCGCGCCAGTCGCGATGACTTCGTGGCGGTGTGCGTCAAATTCGTCGCCGACATTCGCTGCGACTTTGCGCAGACCGAGACTCGCGAGTGTCGCCTCGAATTGTTTTTCGATGGCAGCGATGCCATTCGCCCAATCATTCGTTTGCAAATTTTCAGGCAAGTGCGCGCTGGCGCGTTTGAAATTTTCGAACACAGGCAGTAAGGCGACGAGGCAATTTTCATTCGCAAATTTCACGCGCTCGATTTTGTCGCGTTCAACTTGCTTCCGAAAATTCTCCAAGTCGGCGCAGGCGCGCAAATATTTTTCCTCGAAATCATTCCTAACTTGCGGTTCGTCGATTGGAGGATTTTGCACATCGTCTGCGGGGGGATTTTGATTCTCGTCTTGCACGCAAAAATGGGTTAAATTACCAGGCGATTTTAGCTAAAATTTCACCATGAAGCCAAAAATTAAACTGAAGCCCTGGGGGCGGGAAATCTGGTTCGCTGCGACCGCGCATTATGCCGGCAAGATTCTCGAAGTCAAAAAAGGCGCGCGACTCTCGCTCCAATTTCACGAGCAGAAAGAAGAAACGCAGTTTCTTTTCTCCGGCAAAGTCCGTCTCACTTTCGGACTCGATGCCAAAAAATTGCGCACCAAGATTTTGAATCCCGGCGATGTCTTTCACATTCCACCCAAGACGATTCATCGCATCGAAGGTGTTGCGCCACTTTCCAAAATTTTCGAAGTCTCGACGCCGCAGCTCGACGATGTCGTCAAACTCGCTGACGATTACGGTCGATCGGGTGCGGGCAACGACGAAAAACTTGATCGAAAATTGGCGCGCAAATAATCGGTTAAGTTTTTGAGTCATTAAGTCTTTGAGTCATTAGGTTCGGAGGGTTATTGGTCATTAGGTTCGGATGGCCGTTAAGTCTTTAAGTCTTTGGGTCGTTGGTTTTCCGCAAGTTCAAGCTGGTACGGTCACATATAGATAACAAACTATAATTCAGCACTCCTAAACATGCCGTTAACGGCATGTTTAAAAATGCGTGCGCTGTTTTGCAGTCGCTTGGTTACAGCATGGAACATGAAGCTGATTCAATCACTAGCACTCCTAACCTCGGAATTAATTCCGAGGTTAAAAATGAGACGAATAAAAAAATTAAAAAAGAAAAATAACGCAAGTGGCATGATAGAGGCAGTAGTTTTCAAGTTTCGAATTTACAAATTTTCAAATTCTAAAAAACCAAAACTGCCCAAAGAAATAAAATTTCAAATCAAAAAATCGGTTCTGAGGTTCGCGTTGCTACGCCAACTTCACACCGCTCATCAGCTCGGCGACCTTTTCGACTGTCTCGAAAGGCGTGTGCTCGGATTTCTTCAAATACATGTCAGCGCCCATATCGAGTGCTTTTTTGGCATCCTGTTCTTGTTCGAGATTCGAGCTGATGACGACCTTGGTCGGGAGCGAAGTGTTGTTTTTGAGTGCGCTCAAAACTTCGTAGCCGTTCATTTGCGGCATCATGATGTCGAGCAAGATTACATCCGGACGCCACTGCGCGGCGCGCGTAATTCCGTCCATGCCATTCGGGCTGATCTCAGCCTCGTAGCCTTTTGCGTCGAAAGCGGTTTTGAACATCTCGCTCAAATCAGTGTTGTCCTCGATGATTAAGACTTTGATTTTTCTATCCATTTTGGCGGGGGATTAAAAGTTTAAATGTAGAACCGCGCTTTAGCGCGCTTTTTACAGTGATTTCTCCATTCAAATTCTCTACGAGTTTTTTGACGATTGCAAGCCCGAGTCCGCTACTCTCGTCGCCTTTTTCGAGAATGTTCACTGACTGAGAAAATTTATCCCAAATCGGATTAATTTTTTCTGGCGCGATACCGATGCCGGTGTCCGCAACTTCGATTTCCAGAGACTCGCCGCGATTGTGTGCGCTTAGTTTGACGCTACCAGTGTCTGTAAATTTGTGGGCGTTGCCGAGCAGGCGTTCGAACACCTCGGTCAATTTTTCCGCATCGGTGGTGAGCTTGGTGTCGGTTCCTGGCGCGAAATCAAATTCAAAAGTTAGACCTTTCTGCTCGCAGGTTTTTTGCCATTTTTCTGCCAATTTTTTCAGCAGGTCACGCGCATTAACCGGCGCAAATTTAAATTTGATTTGACCGCTTTCGATTTTCGTAATTTCCAAAATGTCAGTCAAAATTCTAAGTAGCCAGTCGGTGTTTCTCGCGATGCGCCGTGTGAAATCTTTTTGTTGTGCGCTCAGCTCGCCGAAATTCGGCGCGATCAGCATCTCGGCGTAGCCGCGGATTGCGGTTGCGGGAGTACGCAATTCATGCGAAACATTTGCGATGAAAGCATCTTTGGCATCGTCGAGCGTTTTTAATTTTTCATAATCTTCGCGCAATTTTTCAGACTGTTGCCGCAAGCGCTCGGTGTATAAAATTGCGACGAGTGAGAGTGCGATGTAATGCACACCGCCTTCGAGAAATTTTAATTCTTCTTCGATGTAGATGTCGTCGTTGGCGTGACGAATCGCGAAAAATCCAATTAGCTCATTCGTGTTTTGGAAAAGCGGAAAACAAACATCGCCTAGCTGTTGCAGTTCCTCGAGATAAGGGCAATTGATGTGTTTGTTATTGGTGAGGTATTCCTCCTCGCTGGTGACGAGATAACGCGAGTTAGTGGCGAAATATTTTTCGAGCTCGGGATATTGCGACTTGCTGCTTTCTAGGTCCAGAACCACGACGCGCGCTTCATCGACTCCAATCTTTTGGGAAAAATTTTTATGAATATTGGTTTCAAGTTCTTTCACGGAGGAATAAAAAATATTTTGGTTTTTGAAATTCTCGACAACCTGCCGAAAATTATTCAGGCTGAGTGTCGTGAACCAATTTTGTCTTTCGAAAAAGCGCAGCGTGAGCGTGTAAAGCAAAACCGCCGTGAGTACGCTGGAGATGTGTGTGATGATTGCATTGTGACCAAGCTCAAAAATGTTTGTGCCGATTGAGAGGCTGACCGTGATTGTCAGAGTCAGCAGCAGTGCGCTTAGGCGCTTCAGGATTTTTGGCGCGATAATTTTGAGCTTCAAAAATTTCCATTGAACAAAAAAATAGAAAACGGCGAAGAGATGTACTGCGGTCAAAAGCTGAGGGGTGAACGCGATGTTTGCGACGAGCGATTTTGCAGGGTCCCAAAAATAAACGACACTAACGCTGATAACTGTGATGGCAATAATAAATTCCAGTAAGACAAATTTGAGCTGGTATTTCTTCACTCCCGAAAAACTTGAGAAGGATTTTGCGAGCGTCAAAATCGTGAGGGCAAGTGTCGCCAAAAAACCGCCGAGCCAAATCTCAGCACTTACAGGAATCGCCGAGAAGCCGAGCTGATCTGCGGCGAGCAGCGCGAACAAAGCCAAATTCGTGCAGTAGATTCCGAGCAAGGCTAATTTATGATTGTGGCCACCGATTAAATTTTTCGTAAAATGAAAATTGCTGGCGGCGAAGAGTGTGGCAGCACCGAGTGCGATGAGGATTTTCAATTCTTCCGCAAGTGGCAAAAATTCTGAGCCAATCCAGAGTGCGAACGCAAAAGCGACTAAGGCAAATGTGCGATTGATACGGTTGTAAGGAAATTTTCCAATGGCAAAAATTCCAATCGCGACGGCGAGCGCTCCATTTGTGGCGGTAAGAATTTCAGGTGCGTGCATTTATTTTTTTGCTTGTTTGGGCTCTGATTGGAAGGGTAGGGTGAAAGTGAATTGTGAACCGTGTTCGAGCTTGCTCTCGACCCAAATTTTTCCACCAAGTTGCTCGACGATTTTTTTCACGATTGGCAAACCGAGTCCGGTGCCGCCTTTTTGTTTTGGATTGCGCGATTGTCTGAACTCTTGAAAAATCATGCCAAAATCGCGTTTGGCGATTCCGATGCCCGTGTCAGAAACCGTGAAACGCAAAAACTCCGGCACTTTGTCGAGGCTGACAGCGAGCCGAATGTGTCCTTTTTCGCCAGTGAATTTAAACGCGTTCATTAACAAGTTTAGAAAAACGCGTTTCAGTTTTTCGCCGTCAGTGGTGATTTTGAGCGGTAAATTTTTGGCACAAATAAATTCAAGTGCGATTGATTTTTCAGCGCATTTGATTTTGAAATCCGTCACGGTTTCCTGTGCAATCTTCTGCCAATCAGTTGGTTCAAGTTTAAAATCCATCAGACCAGCTTCGAGTTTGCTGAAGTCGAGAATCGAATTGACCAGCTCCAGCATGTTGCCGGTCGCGCTGTCGATTCGTTGCAAGAATTCTTTCTGCTTGTCATTGAGCTGACCGAATGATTCGGAAAGTAAAAAATCGTCATAACCTTTGATGATCGTGAGCGGGGTTCGCAGGTCGTGCGAGGTCATTGAAAAAAATCGATCTTTTTCGATATCAGCTTTTTGCAGTCTTTGGTAGGAGCCTTTTAATTGCTCGGTTTTTTCTTCGACTTTCGTACGAAGATCAGAATTGTAATTCAAAATCTTGAGCGAGAGCGAGATGTAGGTCGCTGCAGCGCGCAGAATTCTCAATTCGGCTTGAGCATATTGACTGTGGCGCGGCTTGTCACCGAGAAAGAAAAAGCCAACGATGCGACCTTGCTCGCCGCGCAAAGGCAGGCACAGGGTGCCCAGCGCCAGCAGCTTTTCGAAGTTGCCCGCTTTTTCCGGAAAGAATTCCGCGAGTAAAAGTTCTTCTGTTTTGGTATTTTGGAAATACTCGACGAGCGGTGCAAGCATCGACTTGTTGTTTTTTTCCAAAAGCACAATTGCGGCCGATTCGATTTTCAGCCTTTTGATAAAAATTTTGCGCACCGAATTTTTGAGCTCAGCCAAGTTGGAGTAAAAAAGTTTGCGTTCATAAAAATTATTAACGGCTTTATTGAAGTCATTGATGTGGGGGATGCCGATCAAGTGATAAAAAGTCGGCGAGCTAAAAAATTTCGAAAGCGCGAGATAAGTCGTGAATGAAATGATTGGGAAGAGTGCCAGGACAGGCAATTCCTCTTTGCGGAAAAAGACGACATAAGAAATTCCAAAACCGAGACTGGTCGAGACGATGAGTGCGAAGATCTTTTGCGCGATACCAAAAATACTTAGCTGCAAATCAAGATGGCGAAAACGCAAAATCGTGTAAGCGAAGGCACCAATCTGACCGGCGATTAAAACATTAAAATAAATCGGTACGGCGAGACCGTAGGCTGGTAAAAAATTCATTACTAGCGCGGCGAAGATTACGACTTCGCCAAGGTAGATGTATTTGATCTGTTGTTTTTTGATGCCTGTGCTCTTTTTGTAAAAAATATTTAGCAGGAAAAAAGCACCCGCAAAATAGGCGAGCCAGATGGCAATCCAAACATGATACAAAAATCCCGGTACGAGCCAAAGGGCGAAATCGGCATTTTTTGCGACTCCGGAGATAAAAAATTCTGTGCCGATGAGCGGCAGCAAGAGAATTGAGATGGCATAACCTGCGCGAATCCAAAGCTTTTCTTTTTCAGTAATGCCGAGGATGGCACTTACAAAATGAAAATTGGCGATTGCGAGAAAAAAGGCACCGACATGCAAGACTCGGAAAGAGAGCAAGGTAAGTTCGGCATTGTTTTCGACGATTGGCCAAAAGCTGCCAAAGGCCCAAAAAGCGAGTGCGGAACAAAAAACCGCAAAAGTTTGGTGGATTAAATCCCGTCTCTTGCGCCAGTAGACCGCTGTACCAGCGATTAGCGCGGTGCTGCCGATCAGGAGCGCCGAAACGAAGAGAAAGATATTCATTTTGTTTTTGTTTTATTTTCCGTCTATTTTACCAGAAGATGGCTTATTTTTCAAGTAAAGCGTAGTGGTTGGAGGGTCATTGGTTATTAGGTTCGGAGGGTCATTGGTCAGTTTGTGCAGTTCGTCCTCAATTAGTTTTGAGATTCTGGTAACTCACGACCGTGAACACGGATTGTCGTCTAGGCTTCACAAAAATCGTAGGTCTCGCTAAACTCCTCTAAATTTAAAATCTTTCGCAATGTTTAAAAACAATTGGTTGAGAATGCTCTTGATTCTCGCGGTGGTTGGACTGCTCGCGCTGATTGATTTGCCGCCTGCGCAAAAAACCTTTTTTACCAAAGTGCCGTTCGTCGGTGCGGAGCTGGCTGATTCGAAAGTCAATCTCGGACTCGATCTGCAGGGTGGTGCGCACTTGGATTATCGCGTCGTCACGACGGGCATTCCGGTCGCCGATGTGCCGAAAATTGTCGCAGGCGTGAAGTCGGTGATTGAACGCCGCGTCAATGGACTTGGAGTTTCCGAGCCCAATATTTTCACTTCGCGCGTGGGTGACGAGGAACACATCGTCGTCGAGCTCGCCGGTATTCGCGACATTGAGGCGGCGAAAGCAATCGTCGGTAAGACCATTCAGCTCGAATTCAAAGAGCCAAACACAGTGGTCGATCCGAATATTGCGACTGAAATGAAAACCAAAGCTGAGGATTTCCTCGCACGTGCGCTCGTCGATCCGGCTAATTTCGAAAAGACCTTCGATGATTTCAAAAACAACTCGACGATTACTCTGACGAAAGACGAACCGACGAAAGCTGCTGATGGAACTACCACCGAGGGTTGGGAATGGGCCAAGGATTTGACGGATGAATTCAAGCCTGTGGCAGAGCTTGCGTCTGATGCGGTTTATCCCAAATTAATCGAGCCAGCCGGTGAGTACTACATGGATGCCGATGGTTCCTTGAAACAAAATCAGGGTTTTTATGTCGTCCAATTACTCGCCAAAGAAGACAATGTGGAGCGCGTCGAGAAGACAGCTGAGGAGCGTTCGGCGAGTCACGCCTTGATTTCATACACGGGCGCGCAATCTGCGGCCGAGACGACGACGCGGACAAAAGCCGAGGCACAGGAGCTGGCGCAGCAAGTACTCGCTCAGGCGAACGCAGCAGACGCTGATTTCTCCGCGCTGGCGAAAAAATATTCCGACGATTCGTCGGCTGCCGAGAATTCCGGTGCGCTCGGCTTTTTCACTTCGGACAAAATGGTGCCGGAATTTGCTGAGCCGGTTTTCGCTGCGACGCAATTTGGCGTGCTGCCGCAAGTGGTCGAATCACCCTTCGGTTTTCACATCATCAAATACGAGGACAAGAAAGACGCGACTTCGACGACGACGCAGGAAGCACGCGTGAAATTAGCGCGCGCTTTTTTCTCGACGAAGCCAGACAGCTGGCAATTGACCGGACTCACCGGTCAGCATTTCCGACGCGCCGATGTCGGCAGTGATCCGACGAGCTTCCGCCCGATTGTGAGTGTCTATTTCACTCAGTCCGCAGTCGCCTCGAAGAGTGTGAATTGGTGGGTGCTCGTGTGGTATCTGCTCGCGATTGTCAGCGGCATCACACTTTTTTCTTCGCTCATCGGCATTTTCATGTCGGCGGGACGCACGCAAAATTTACGCCGCGATAAAATCATCGGTGTCGCGGCAGCACTCTTGCTCGCGACGGCGATTTACGGCATCGTCCAAAATTCCGCGACCGAAGAAGCTGTCGTCTCGACAGATGAAGATGCGGCCGTCTCCGAAACTGATTCGGCGGGTGTCGATCTTTTCGCGGCGATCACGAAACGCAATCTCGGCAAACCGATTGCGATCTTCCTCGACGGTCTGCCAATCATCGATACCAATGGTGACGGCGTGATTAATTCCGCAGATCCGGCTTACGCGCCGACCGTCCAGTCCGAAATTTTAAATGGTCAGGCGGTGATTTCGGGTCTCACGAGTTATGAGGAGGCGAATCAGCTCGCGCAAAATCTCAATACCGGTGCGATTCCCGCGCCAGTTAAATTGTCCGGTGAATATACTGTCGGTGCCTCGCTCGGTATCGAGGCTTTGCAAAAGTCACTCATGGCGGGCGTGATTGGGCTCATCGCTGTTTCGCTTTTCGTTATTCTTTTTTACCGCCTGCCTGGTGTCGTCGCTTCCATCGCGCTCGTGATTTACGCCGTCATTCTCATTTTCGTTTTTCAAATGCTCGGCATCGTCCTCACACTGGCTGGTGTGGCGGGTGTGATTCTCTCCATCGGTATGGCGGTCGATGCCAACATTCTTATCTTCGAACGCATGAAAGAAGAACTCGCGCTCGGTAAAAGTCTCACAAGGGCACTCGAGGACGGTTTCGATCGCGCTTGGACTTCGATTCGCGACTCGAATGTCTCGAGTCTCATTACCTGCGTGATTTTGTGGGGCTTCGGTGATTCTGTGATTAAAGGCTTCGGACTCACGCTCGGTATCGGCATCTTGATTTCGATGTTCTCCGCGATTACCGTTTCACGCAATTTCCTGCGTGTACTCGTCAGCTTCATCAAAAATCCAAGGATTTACGGCGCTAAAAAATAATTTAATTTTCCTAAAATGATTGCTTTCATTCGTCGTTCCAAAATTTGGTTTACGATTTCCGGCGTTGCCTTCGTGCTTTCGATCGTCGCGTTTATCGTTTTTGGTTTCAACTTCGGCATCGATTTCACAGGCGGCAGCTCGCTCGAATTGAAATTCGAACAGACCGTCGATGTTCAGCAAGTCACCGCGGCGCTGAACGCTTCGCAGCTCAAGCTCGGCGAGCCAGTCGTTACGCCAGCTGATTCCGGTTCGTTTCTCGTGCGCGTGCGTTATCTCGAGGATAATGAACGCACTCAGCTCGAAAGCGAGCTCGGCAAAAGCCTGGGCAGTTTCGAGACACAGAGCTTCACGACGACGGGTGCGACGCTCGGTCAGAGCATGCGCGAGCGAGCGGTGCGTGCGATTGTCTACGCTTCGATTGCGATTGTGCTTTATCTCGCCGCTGTTTTCCGCAACACGCGCCGGGATTCACTTACGAAATACATTACAGTCGGCTCGACGATTGCGCTCGCGACAATCGTCGCCGAGTCGATGGTCGAGGATGATTTGACGCGCTGGATTGTCTTTCTCGGCATCCTCGCGATTTTCGCTATTTTCCTTGTTCTGGAAATTCGCAAGAAATCTCTGAGTTTGAAATACGGTGTGTGTGCGGTCGTCGCACTCATTCACGACATCGTGATTACGCTCGGCGTGCTCTCCGTGCTCGGTCACTTCATGGGTGTCGAAATCAATTCGCTCGTCATCACGGCTCTGCTCACGATTCTCGGCTTCTCCGTCCATGACACGATCGTCGTCTTCGACCGCTTGCGGGAGAATCGCAAATTTCAAACGGCGCACGAAACGCTTGCCACTGTCGCTGACAAATCCCTGAATCAAACGCTTGCCCGCTCAATCAATACTTCGCTCTCGACGCTCATCGTGCTCACGATTCTTTTCTTCATGGGCGCGGACTCGATCAAGTGGTTCGTCTTCACCCTGATTGTCGGCATCACAGTCGGGACTTACTCTTCGATTTTCAACGCGACACCGTTGCTCGTCTATTGGGAGAGCCGGAAGAATTAATCCAATTAAATGATTCAGTGTGGGAATAATCTAGCAATAATCCAATGTGGAAATAATTCAGTAGTTGAATAATCCAATGGGGAAATAATCCAATGATTAAATTTCTTTGGGTTATTTTTTTAGGCTCGGAATTCACTTCGTCGGTGAGATTACAGCGCCACTGTCGTGGAAGAATAAAACACAGCGTTAACCCCCGAGATATCTCGGGGGTTAACTTAGAAGAAGAATCTTGCCAATTTTGGCAGCCAATCCTTCGCTCGGCGAAAAACGCGCCGATAATTTTCGTGGTGGCCGGGGGCGGATTGGAACCACCGACGCAAGGCTAATTTTGACAGCCAATCCTTCGCTCGGCGAAAAACGCGCCG